>JASHQJ010000188.1 GCA_030037595.1 Candidatus Binataceae bacterium | reverse complement strand
GTGTCAATAATCACTCGAAAGTCACCCCCAATAATCAGTTGAAACTCCCCCCTCCGGGTTGGTTGTTGTCCGGATGGGGGAGCGCGAGGGGGATTGCCCCCGGGATTGCCCCCTCGCCGCTCCGTGTGAAAGTGCGCGAGTTCATGTCGTTGGCTGGTCTTCGAGTTTGGTCTTGTTGAGGAGACCAGCCTTGAGCTTTTCCTTCAGTCTAAAACTTTCGCCTTTGATGTTGATCGTGATCGAATGATGGAGCAGGCGGTCGAGGATCGCACTGGCGATCACGGTATCGCCGAAGACCTCGCCCCAGGCTCCGAGACTTTGATCACTGGTGATGATGATCGAGCCGCGCTCGTAGCGCCGCGATACCAACTGGAAGAACAGGTTCGCACCTTGGCGATCGATCGGCAGATAGCCAATCTCGTCGATGATTAAGAGCTGCGGCTGAGTAAGAAGCTTGATCCGTTCCTCCAGCCGGCCTTCAGCGAGAGCCTTGCCGAGTGTGGTGATGAGCGCAGTAGCGGTAACAAACAGTGTCCGGATGCCCTGCTCGCAGGCCTTCATCCCCAGCGCTACCGCCAAGTGGCTCTTCCCGACGCCCGGTGGTCCGAGGAACAGGACGTTATCGCCGCTTTCCATATAGCGGCCGGTCGCCAGTTCACGGATCAGCTTGGGATCGATCGAAGGCTGGAACTTGAAGTCGAAGGTCTCGAAGGTTTTCTGGAAAGGGAAGCGCGCCATCGCCATGCGCATCTGGTGATGCTTGTGGGTTTTGGCTCCGACCTCGGTGGCCAGCAACTCATCGAGGAAGTCGGCGTAAGAAACTTCTTTCTTGGCCGCCTGCTCAAGGCGCGCAGTCAGTTCGTTCTCGATCTGGTAGAGCCGCAACTGATGACAATGTTCTCGCAGACGTTCGAGCTGTGGAGTACTCATCGCACCGCACCTCCCTGGCTCTGGCTAATCGCTTCGTATTGCGCGAGGTCGCGCACCATCACATCGCCGAGTCGGGCGAAGCCGGGATCAAAGCGTGGCGGCACCGGCAGCGCGGCTTGGCGACCCACGCGTAGCAATCCCGCATAGTGCGTCGGATCCATCACGACGCTGTGGCGCGCGGACTTGAGATGGCGAGCGATCAGCCGTTCATGATGAAAGAACTCATAGTGCTCGGCGCTTTCCTGCACACTGACAGTGAGGCCCACATACTCGACTGGCACCGAATAGCGCGTCGCTTCGACCGCGACCAGGGCGTCGCTGGCAACGCGACGCAGGCGCACTCGCTCGTATCGGTAAGCTGGTCGATTGCCTAATGGCGTCAGATGCTCGCGGGTAAAACGATCGATCGGTCGCTCGTGGGTGGTGCCGTGGACGCGTAGATCGGCAACTTCACCGCTCCAGCGCTCGAGCCAGTCGTTGAGGTCATCCCACGAACTGAAGCGCCGGCCAGCCAGCGCGTTGCGCTTTACATACTTCACTCCACTTTCGACTTTTCCTTTCGTGCGTGCTCGATACGGCTGGCAGGCGCGCGGCGTGAAGCCGTAGTAACGTGCGAAGTCCTCGAACAGCGGATGCCACAACACCTTGTTCTCGCGCCGGCCCAGCACCAGCGTGCGCGGATTATCGTAGAGACAGGTCAGTGTCACGCCACCGAAGTGACGCAATGCTCGTTCGTGGCCGTCGAGTAACGTCGCGAGCCGCTCGTTGCGATAGCCGCGGCTGTACAATCGGCGCGAGTAGCCCAGCGTGAAGACGAACAAATGGACGGTCTCGGGTTGCTCGCCGATCCAAACTCGCAACTGGCCGTAATCGACCTGGGCTTGTTCGCCCGGCTCGGTCTCGAAACGCACGGTCGCCAGCTCTGACCATTTGCACCGGGCGCGATGCGGCTGGAGAAAGCGCTGGACCTGCTGATAACTGCCGGTGAACCCGAGTCCCTTCAGCTCGCGAAGCAGCACTACGCCATTCCAGCCGACCTCGGGACCGCGCTGCATGATGAACCCGGCGAACTCATCGATCAGCTTGGGCCGTATCCGGCTGCGCCGCGGCTGCCAGCTGCCGAGCCGCAGCCAACGCTTGACCGTTTTGCGATCCACTCCGAGTTCCCGCGCGATCCGCTTGGCTCCTTCGCCGCGCTCCCGGCGCGCCGTGATCTCCCGCACCAGATCCGCTCCGAGCATCCGCTCCTCCGCCTGACCCACTTCGGTCGGCGGAGAAACTATCCGATTCGCTTCTTCTTCCATTGCTCCCTGCTCCTCTATGCCGGAGGGGGGAGTTTCAAATGATAACTACGGGGGGAGATTCACATGATTGCTGACAGCTGAGATGCCACCCTCCCGAGGAAGGAGCTCGGGTCGAAGGGGACCATCCACCGGCGCCGAGTTCCGACGGCGCACAGCAAGCTGATGGTCTCAACTGTACCGGACATCGCCATCATCGATGGGCCGGGCTACCAAACTGTCCTACGGCGAGGTGACAAAGTGTGCGCCGGAAGCCTCTGTATTTAATGCGACACCGCTCCCACTAAAGTCATATGGGACTGGGAGCAGATGCGATCCGATTTGGTTGGGCGCGAAGTTCCCAACTGGTGAACTCGGCTATCGAGTTCGACGACACGACACTCCTATACATACTTGTCGTCCAATATCGCCAGGGGTAAAGCACACCGCCTAAGGGGCAATAGGTCGAAGGCTGGAACATGGGAACCTTGGTCGATCGCTCGGTGATCGGAGCCGAGCTAGCCGCGGAGACCGGAGAAGATCGAATCAAGGGACGGAGCCTGCGTAGTAGTCGGAGCACGGGAAAGCCGTGTACAGGGCGAAGGTGGGCAAGGAACCGACAGGCTGTGATGACGGAGGAAGCATCCGTGGACTCGGATGATCGAGCCGATGAGGCTTGGCTCCTCAGCGTGCAACGCAAGCTATATCAGTGGAGCAAGAACAATCCCGACAATTGCTATCGCGAGTTGTGGAATTGGGTAACTGATCTCCGCAACCTGCGCTGCGCCTGGCGCAAGATTGCCAGCAATAAGGGCAGTCGCACCGCCGGGCCTGACGGGATGACTGTGGGAAGAATCCGCGATGGCCAGGGAAGTGAGGTTTTCCTCGGAGAACTTCGCAACGACCTCAGGATGGGACGGTATCGACCGAGCCCCTGCCGAAGGAAGTGGATTCCCAAGCCACGCCAACCGGGGAAGTTCCGGCCCCTGGGCATTCCCACTGTTGCTGACCGCATCGTTCAGGCTGCGGTCAAGAGCATTCTGGAGCCGATCTTCGAGGCGCACTTTTGGCATGTCTCTTATGGATTTAGACCCGGACGAGGATGCCACGGTGCCTTGGAGCATATCCGCTTGGCCATGCGACCGAAGGCGAGGGCCGAAGATGGCCGACGCCATCGGGCACCCTACCAATGGGTCATCGAGGGCGACATCAAAGGCTGTTTCGACCACATCGATCACCATTTGCTGATGGAGCGTGTTCGCACGCGTGTCGGTGATTTGAAGGTGACGCGACTGGTTGCGCAGTTCTTGAAAGCCGGCGTTCTTGAGGAAGGCTTCCTGCTTCCTACGAGCAAAGGCACGCCCCAAGGTGGCGTGATCTCACCGCTGCTCGCCAACATCGCGCTGAGCGCGATAGAGGAACGCTACGAGCGGTGGGTGCATCATCGCCGGAAGATCCGAGCGCATCGCCGCAGCGATGGAATCACTGCGGCAGCTAGGGTGCGCATGGGGGACCGTCTACGTGGACTGCCGGTGTTCTTTCCCTTCCGCTATGCCGACGACTTCGTGATCTTGGTATCGGGTACGCGGGAAGAGGCCGAACGTGAAAAGGCCAAACTCGCCGACTATCTATGCCAGACCACGGGGTTGGAGCTGTCAGAAGAGAAGACCCGGATCTCTGACCTGATCGAGGGCTTCGAGTTCCTCGGTCACCGCGTGCGTCACAAGTGGCATCCGCGATTCGGACTGATGCCGAGGGTCGAGATCCCCAAACGGAGACGAGCCGACTTGCGGTATATCGTGAAGCAAATGACTAAGCGTGCAACCACGGGCCAGTCATTACTTCGTCTGCTTCGGAAGCTCAATCCAATCCTCAGAGGCTGGGGTAATTACTATCGCTTCTGCACTGGTGCGAGTCAGATATTTAGCAGTCTCGACTACTACGTCGGTGACCGCATCTGGCGCTGGCTGATGAAGAAGCACAAAGGCCTCCACCGCAAGCGCACGACCCTGCGCCGCCAATCGAGCTGGAAGCGACCAGCACGAAAACTGTGGCGCGTGGGACGAACCGAGCAGTTCCTGCTCGCCAGTCTTAAGGTCGAGCTCTTTCGCCGAGGATGGATGCAACTCCCTGCGTTCGCCATGGTTCCTGGAGAGCCGGATGCATAACGAAAGGTGCATGTCCGGTTCGGAGGGCGAGTGTCAGAAACCGACGACGGCGACGCCGCACGGCGCTGATGCTCGACCCCTACTCAGCGACACTCTGAGCGACGGTCGGCGCTTCCGCATCCTGTGCATCGTTGACGACTACAGCCGCGAGTGCCTGGCCACGGTGCTCGATACCTCGCTGGGCGGAGTGCGCGTGGTGCGGGAACTTGAACGGCTGACCTTCGAGCGCGCGCTGCCGGAGACGGTAGTCAGCGACAATGGAACCGAACTGACTAGTGGCGCAGTGCTGCGCTGGGCAACCAGGAGGGTGGCGTGGCACTACATCGAACCCGGCAAGCCGGCACAAAATGCTTTCATCGAATCATTCAATAGCAAATTGCGCGATGAATGCTTGAATGAGCATGTCTTCACCAGCCTGGCGGAGGCGCGTGCGATCATCGAGCACTGGCGATACGACTACAACCACCTGCGCCCGCATTCGAGTCTCGGTGCCTTAACTCCGAGCGAGTTCGCGGCGCTCAAACGGGAAGAGACAACACCGCCCCAGAAGGGCGAATTAACCGGCGGTCTCTACTTATGATTGGTAGGAAGTCGGGGTGCAGGCCATCGCTAATGTCTAGCTGCTACACACTGAGACGCCTACGCACCCGGCCGCTGCTTATGATTGTTTGACCGCCTTCGAGTCGCCGGGTCGAGGGCAACGACGGAGTATGGCGGAAGGGTCAAAGTCATGTTCTGCCCCGAGGTGCTGATACCGCCGGGTAGAGCACCGATATATACATCATTGGAGTTTTCGTTATTGTCGGTTATGCCATTGGTATTCAGGACCGTTTCAGCACTGGTAGGCAGAGTCCCCGCCGGAAATTGGATTGTCAGAGCTGCTGATGAGGTGTTTGTGTTCACCAAGACCGCGCTCCAATCACTTCCATTTTCGAACGCGTTCGCGTAGACGCCACTGGGTGCCCCCGTTACCGGGTAGTAGCTTCCGGCGATCGCACTGTTGACGACCTCTTCCCCGAGCGCTATCGGCCGCAGATGCGGGAATGTGGGCCCGAAGTCGCTGTCCAGGTCGTGAATTATTCCCCAAATAGGGGCTGCTGGGGATTTGCTTTCAGGAAATTCGAGCTGCGACAGCGTGAACACGTTCTGAATCGGTATACGTCCCGTCTGTATTCCAAGTAACCAGCTTTCAGCCATCCATGCCGCCGATGGAAAGCCCGCCTCACTCAGGTACAATTGCTCGGTCGAGGAAGTCGAATAGCCGTTCGCACCGGTTTCGTAAATTGCCAAGGTCCGATTTGAGCCAAGTTGCGCAATGTCTCCGTAGGTGGGTTTCATCAGGCAGCTTGAATTGAAATAGTCCGACATTGGATAGCCAGAGAATAATGTCGCGTACAGTGCTGCCTGCACTTCGTTGCTACCGCTTTGAGAAGGCAGCGAGCTACCGCCTGGATAGTAGAGGGCATCATCAGTCCCGTATTGATTGGTGTTGGGAACTGGATATCCGGCGGTAGTCGCTCCTGCCAGCTCAGCGTCCCAAACTCCATCGTTGCAAACTTGGTTGCCCATCACGTAATGAAAGTCACCGGCGTAAGCGGGGCACTCGCTGGCAGCTTCAGTACTCATCACGCTGAAGTTACGTCCGGTTGCCATACCATAGTCGGTGCTATTTGAACCGCCATACTTACCGTTTGCCCAAGACGAGTTCCAATTCTCGTTACTTTGCTCGATCCAAATCTGGGAGAGCCCGTAGGTTTTAAAGGCTGCGCAGGCATTATCAATAAATGCTTTCAGGTCAGCATCGCTGAATGTATTGGAAATTGTAATCCACGGTATCGCACCCAGTTCACTGGCTAGCGGATATGCATCTGCGGCAGAAAAGGACCAGGCGTTTCCCCCAGAAGACGTCCCATTCGCACCGTGGAGATAATCGCAACTGCCGGGAGCTGTCCCTCCGGGCGTGCAACCGGCCGCTCCTTCGAGAGTTGCGTCATCGGTCGCAAGGGTCCAGTAATTCATAAAACGCAGCGAACCAGGATTGATGGCTTTTAGGGTCGCAAGAACTTCATCTCGAAATCCAGTCACTGAAGCTTCATTTCGGCCAAGGTAGATGTCGTCCACGTAGATGGTGGCGCCACTTTCTGCGGTAGCATTGGTACCAGTCAGCGTGAAGAACATTGCGTTCTTCGCGCTTTCAGCTGTATCGGTTCCTGTGAACGTATATGTGTACTGATGCCATGCATTATCGTTGGTCAGTGTAAACGTATTGCTAACATTTACACCTCCACTCCGAACTAACGACACCGTGATCTTGGGAGTTCCCGTAGAGCTATTGGTTGCAAGTGCGTAAAAGCTGATCTCGAACGCACCGACGACCGGATGAAATGGCCCTGCCTGTGGAGCGGTCAGGCAGGTATTGCCCGAGCCGCAATCTGCAGTTGCATTCGCTACCGTGCAGACCGTCACGTTGTCATTTGAGCAGACCCCCCCTGTAGTGCCGCCGGTATCCCAGCCGAATCTGACGTAGTGACTGCCGCCATCAGCTACGTTGATCGCCAAAGACGACTGCCCTTCATACTTCTGAGTCGTCGAAATGCTTTCGTTGCTGTCACCAGGGGCCCAATTTGAGTCGGTCAATCCACCCTGAACAGTCGGGCCAGTCTGAACCAATGCTACTACATCACCACTGTTCAATGTCGGGCATGATGGTGAACACGTATACGTTCCACCCGCAGTATATGAGCCTATTGTGAAAGCATCTCCGGCCGACGAACTGCTAATCCGCACCGAAGCCTGCGCCCCGTTCCAGAAACCTGTCGCCTGCCCCTCATCCTCTGTATCGGTAAAACCGGTACTCGTCGCACTACCTACCAAAGCCAGGTGACCAAGGGTATTCGGCTCGAAACCCGGATTATCAAGCATGTTCTGCATGTAATCCGAATCGAAATACCAAACCTGCGGCCCCATGTTCACGCCTATGCGATTTACATTGGTCATCGCCGGCGTGGCGGACACTACCAGATTTGTCGTCCCTCCCCCAGAAGTCGTCGTCGGCGTCGCTGTAGGCGTCGTAGTCGGCGTG
>JASHQJ010000187.1 GCA_030037595.1 Candidatus Binataceae bacterium | reverse complement strand
TTCCTGGGCAGCATGAACGATGGCTTACCTCTGGGCGTTCGATATCGAATATCGAACATCGCATCTTTTCGCCTCTCGCTGCCAGAGCGCGATAGCGATGAGTAGAAGCATGAACGATCAGCTCTGCTCGAACGAGATCCTGAGCGCATCGCTGCCGGCGGCACCGCGCTCATTTTGGATCTCGAAGACCCAGTCCGCGAATTTTTTTCGCTCCACTTTGCGTCTGCCGATGAATGTTTGATAGCCGGCAGTCGGCGGCTCAGGCAGCTTTGGCCGCTTGAAGCCGGGGCCGACGATAATCGGATGCGAGCTCGTTGCGTTGTACCGAATCTCGTCGGCCAGAGTCTGGAGATAGCTATCCGGGGGCGGTGCGTCGAGGATAAAGCTCTTTGCGATATCGCGCGCGAAGATCCCATTCCCAGGGTTCTCTATAAATGAGCGCTTCAGCACGAGGTCGATTCGCACGATCGATGACTTCGAATCGACAGTCACCTCGACCAGTGCAAGGTCGTGGAACTTGGGTCCCGTCGGACGAAAAACGATCTTAGTGAGTCCTCCGCCGGCCGGCGCGCGCGCGGTTTCTGCCAGATTGAACCAGTTGAAAAAGCCGCTCTTTTCAACCTCCGCCAAGGGATGGTTGAGAAATCCTCCTGCCGGTGCGGCGGCCGTCGCGACGCGCGCGCCAATGCCCAGGATCGCTCCTGCAGCCGCCAGCAGCGCGACTCCCCGACGAAGGATCGATGACGCCACGTTCCGGTTCCTCAGACGTGCGCGATAATCTCCTCGTAAAGTCTCCTGAGCTGTTTTTCGTCCGGCACCACTTGGCCTGCGAAGAAGACCTGCGACACTTCCCAGACCTTGGAGCGGCGCTTCAGCTCTTCCACGCATTGCTCGGGCGTGCCGATCAAACCGAGCGGCGATGCGAGCAGCGTGTCCGCGGTCATCTTGAACATGGGAGCCATGCCTTCCGCGATCTGCCGCGCCGCCGCGGACGAGTCCGCGATCACGCTCGCGAAGATGAAGTTGCTGAATTTGATTTTCGAAGGATCGCGTCCTACCCGTTTTGCTTCCGCGCGCACGAAGTCAGTGCGTTCCTCGAAAGCCGCATCCGTCATCTTGCTGACATTGTCCATTGAGATTTTTCCCGGCTTGCCCGAGTCGGGAATGATATTCACGTAGTCGGCATGCCGCGCCGCGATTCTGAGCAGGCCTTTGCCTCCGCCGCCGACGATCATCGGCGGACGCGGCTTCTGGAGCGGCTTCGGCCACAGGATCGCGTCGCGGAACCGGTAGTACTTTCCCTCGAAGGTCGTGCGCTCGTTGGTCCAGAGCGATTCGATGCAGTGCAGCGACTCTTCCAGCATCGCGAGCCGCTCGGTGATCGGCGGAAACGGAATGCCGCTCATCTGGAACTCCGTTTCGGTCCAGCCAGTGCCAAGTCCCGCGAGCAGCCGCCCACCACTCAGGTGATCAAGCGTGACCAGGCTCTGGGCCGTGATCGCCGGATGACGAAAAAGGTTGCAAAGCACCAGGTGACCGACGCGGATCTTCTTGGTTGCATCGATCACGGCCGCCGCCATCACCATCGCGTCATACATGAGCGCGTGCGCTTCGACCTGACGCTCGGGTCCTTCCGCCACCAGATGATCGGGAAAGACGATCGCGTCAAACCCGAGCGCCTCGGCCGCCTGCGCCATGTCGCGTAACTTTGCCGGCTCCATGTTGGAAAACTGGATTCCGAATTCCATCTGCGCCTCCGGGATTCGTTGGATGAAACTAACGGACAATAGCGGCCGCCGAAGATTGAAGCTACGAGCGCTGCGTGCCGCGCGATTGTGTGCTTTGCTTGATCGTCTTCGAAACGATACTCACCCGCCGCGCGAGGTACGACAGAGATGGCACAGCCTGAATCCGGCAATCACTTCGAACATACGCTCGACGCCGACGAATTCCGCCGCGTCGCGTATCTAGCGGTTGATCTCGCCGCTGAGCATCTGTTCGGAATCCGAAGGCGTCCAGTGTTCGAGCCGATGACGCCCAACGAGCGCGTGGAACTGCTCCAGGAGCCGATGCCCACCGACGGCATCGCGCCCGACGCTATCCTCGAGCACCTCCGCACGCGCGTGATGCCGCATCCGATGGGCAATGGGCATCCGCGCTTCTTCGGATGGGTGAACTCGCCGCCGGCGATGCTCGCGGTCGCGACTGAGATCATCGCAGCCGCGATGAACCCGAGTTGCGCCGGCGGCGACCACGCCGCGATTTACCTCGAGCGATGCGCCGTTCGCTGGCTGATGGAACTGGTCGGCTATCCGACTGACGGCAGCATGGGAATCCTGGTGAGCGGCGCTTCGATGGCGACGTTGACTGCATTCGCGGCGGCTCGGCATCGCGCAGCGATTCGTCGCGGATGGAGCGTGCGTGACGACGGCCTCCAGTCCGGCCATCCTCCACTCGTCATCTACATGTCGAGCGAGGGCCACGGATGCTTTCGCAAAGCGGCGGAGCTGCTCGGCCTTGGCGCGGCGTCGATCCGCACGATTCCGGTTGACGATGCATTTCATATCGATGTGGCCGCCCTCGCTCGCGCGATCGCTGAAGACCGCGCGGCAGCGCGCCAGCCGTTCTGCGTCGCCGTGAGTGCCGGCACCGTCAACACTGGCGCGATCGATCCTTTGGATGAAGTCGCTGACCTCTGCGCCCGAGAAGATATCTGGATGCACGTTGACGGCGCGTACGGTGCGGTTGGTGTGCTCGATCCGGCCACGGCACCGCGCTTCCGCGGACTCGCGCGCGCTGATTCGCTCGCGCTCGATCCGCACAAATGGCTCTCGGTGCCGGTCGAATGCGGATGCGTATTCGTGCGCGAAGGCGCGACCCTCCGCCAGGCGTTCAGTCTCGTGCCGCCCTATCTTCGGACCGACGAGGGCAAAGGCTTCGGCGGCTTGCCATGGTACTCGGAGTACGGCTTTCAGCAGACGCGCGGATTTCGCGCGCTGAAGCTCTGGGTGACGCTCGCGAACGCGGGCCGCGGCGGAATCGCGAGCATCGTGAGCCGCCACATCAGGCTCGCACGCCGCCTTGCGTTGATCCTCGAAGCCGCGCCGGATTTCGAATTGCTCGCGCCGATTGAGTTATCGATCGTTTGCTTCCGTTACGTGCCGGACGCGATTCGCGATGATGAGAAGAAGCTCAACGACTTGAACCAGCGCCTTATCGAGAATGTGCAGGCCAGCGGCGGGGCATTCGTGTCGGGAACAACGTTGAGAAGCCGCACCGCGCTTCGCGCCTGTGTACTGCACTACGCGACGAGCGAGGACGACATCGGCGCGCTGGTCGAGATCGTTCGCCGCGCCAGCGTGGCGCTTGCGGCGAGTATCGCGAGCTGATTTTCGCGCAGGTTGCGGTTCGCGGGGCGCGGGATGAAGATGATCCGCGAAGTCCTCGGCCGAGGCCACGAAGCCATGCCGGAAGAAATAGCATTCAATCCGTTCGATCCGTCGTTCCACGCCGATCCATATCCTTATTACAAGCCGCTCCTTTTAGGGCCGCCGCGGCGCGCAGTTGGCTTTCCTGTGACTCTTATCGCGCGCTACGCGGACGTCGTCGCGGTCGCGCGAAACCATACAACCTTCTCAAGTGTGTTTCCCCAAGGCGTGATGCCCGAAGGATCGGATCCTTTCGAAGGCGCGCCGACGATGCCATTTTCCGACCCGCCTGTTCATTCGCGTCTTCGCCGCCTCGTCGCGCGCGATTTCAGTCCGCGCCGGATCGCCGAGCTGGCGCCGCGGATCGAAGCAATTGCGACGCGCCTGCTCGACGAAAATGCGGCGGGCACGACGTTCGAGGCGATGAGCGGGTTCGCCGATCAACTGCCGGTCATCATTATTGCCGAGATGCTGGGGATACCGGCCGAGCATCACGCGCGTTTTCGCAAATGGTCCGACGCGGTCGCGTCCAACAACGCTACACTTCCCGGGACGGCCGATCCCGTGGTGCGCGAATCGATCGCGGCGCTCCGCGAATACCTGACCAGCGCGATTGAGCGTCGGCGCGTCGAGCCCGGTCAAGATTTGATCAGCGCCCTGGTTGCGGCGCACGATACCGGTGAGAAGCTAAACACCGAGGAGCTGATCGCATTCGTCGTGCTGCTGCTAATCGCTGGCAACGAGACGACGACCAATCTGATCGGCAACGGCCTGCTCGCGCTCGCGCGGAATCCCGCCGAGTACATGAAGCTCGGACGCGACCCGTCGCTGATTCCGTCAGCGGTCGAGGAGATGCTCCGCTACGACAGTCCGGTGCAGATGCTGATGCGGTTCGCCACCTGCGACACCGAGGTTGCGGGCACGCCGATGGAAAAAGGTTCGACGGCGTTCGTGATGTTCGGCGCGGCCAATCGCGATCCCGCGCAATTTCCGGAGCCCGAGCGCTTCGACGTTGCGCGAAGCCCCAACGATCATGTCTCATTCGGCGAGGGGATTCATTTCTGCCTCGGTGCGCCGCTCGCGCGACTCGAGGCGCGAATCGCGTTCGAGGCGATCGTGAGGCGCTTTTCCGAAATCGCGCTCGCCGATCCTGAGTTCAAATTTTATTGGCGCGGATCGTTTATCACGCGCGGCCTCAGGGAACTGCCGCTCGCGGTTGCACGCTCCTGAGCGCGTCTCGCGGCGCTTGCGCTAAGGATTGGCGTTCGCCGGCGGCGCGTGCAGTGCGAGGAACTCGTCGAGCGCCGCCTTCAGGTTGTGACTCACCTTGCCATCCGCGCCGAGTTTGACCAAAGCATAGCGCTCGTCGTCGTCGAGCGAATTCCATGCGGCCTGCGTGAGCTCGACGCCGCGCTCGCGCGCGTTGGCGACCAATGCGGGTGGGGGAGATGCGGGCGGACGCGCGCCGCGGCGCGCCTCTTCCGGCAATTCCTTCGGCGGAGTGCCGGTGCGCGCGAGCGCTACCTCTTCGATAAAAATGCGAAGCGCGTCACGCTCCTCATCGAGGGTCGCGGGAGCGTGACAGATCATCAGCCGTTCGCCGCGCGAGAGCTGCTGCCACTGCGCGAGGTGGATCTTTATTCCGATCGCGTCGAGTTTTCGCCGCGCCTGCATCGGCACGCAGCTCAGCGACTCGTAAACCTCGGCTTCAAACTGAAATTGGCGGATCATGATGTCCTCGACTTTTCCCGCGCGCGCGTTGCTTCAGCAGCGCCGGACCGAGCCGCGCCGTCATCTCGCGCGCATTCAATTCGTCATTGCAGTGCGGGCAGGTGAGCGCGGGAGTGATATGCGCACCGCATTTTCGGTGCACGAGCTCGATCGGAACACCCTCCGCTCCCGCCATCCAGCGGTCGCCCCAGTTGAGCAGCGAAACGATCACCGGGTAAAGGTCGATGCCCTTTTCCGTGAGTCGATACTCGAAGCGCTTCGGCCGCGATTGATACGCGACGCGTTTCAGGATTCCATCCGCCACCAGCTTGCGCAGCCTGTCCGCGAGGCGATGCCGCGTCGTGCCGAGATCGTTCTGGAAATCCTCGAAGCGGCGCACGCCGAGGAACGCGTCGCGCAGGATGAGCATCGTCCAGCGGTCGCCGACCACAGACAGTGATCGCGCGACCGAACAGGTCATCTTGCTGATCTCGTTCCAGCGCACTTTGGCGATTCCCTCTTGACTCGATATTAAGTTCCAAAATAGAACTCAGTCAAGACGCATCGCGACCCGCGCCGGAGGACCACATGAACGACGAATGGCGCCAGACGGCCTGTATCCTGTGCACGATCAACTGCGGAATCGAGGTCAAGCTCGAGGGGCGCCATATCGCGCGCGTACGCGGTAACAAGAATCACGTCTCGTCGCACGGCTACGCGTGCGAGAAGGCGCAGCGCCTCGATTACTATCAGAATGGCCGCGACCGCCTGACGACGCCACTCCGCCGCCGCGATGACGGCACGTTCGAGGAAATCGATTGGGATACCGCGATTCGCGAAGTCGCCGCGCGCCTGCTCGAAGTGAAGGATAAGTTCGGCGGCGAATCGATTTTCTATTACGGCGGCGGCGGCCAGGGAAATCATCTCGGCGGCGCCTACGGTGCGGCGACGAGGCGCGCGCTCGGATCGATCTATTCGTCGAATGCGCTCGCGCAGGAGAAGACGGGAGAGTTCTGGGTCGATGGGCTCCTCTGCGGCGGGCGGCCGGTGCCGGATTTCGAGAACGCCGAGGTCGCGGTCTTTGTCGGCAAGAATCCGTGGCAATCGCACGGGCTACCGCGCGCGCGGGTCGTGCTGCGCGAAATCGCGAACGATCCGAATCGCGCGCTGATCGTGATCGATCCGCGCCGCACCGAGACTGCCGAAATCGCCGACTATCATCTGCAGGTGAAGCCCGGCACTGACGCGTTCTGCCTCGCGGCGATTCTCGGCGCGCTGGCGCAGCAGGATCTGATCAATCACGAGTTTCTCCGCGAGCACGCCGCCAATGAGACTGAACTGTTCGACGCACTCCGCGAAGTACCGATTGCCGACTACGCAACGCGCGCGGGGCTCTCAGAAGATCAAATCCGCGAGGTGGCGCGGCGAATCGCGCGCGCCTCGAGCGCCGCAGTGCTCGAGGATCTCGGCATTGAACAGAATCTGCACAGCACCCTGAACTCGTATCTCGAAAAGCTGCTCTTCATCCTCACCGGCAATTTCGGCAAGCGCGGCACGATGAATCTGCACACCAACCTGGGCAGGCTGACCAGCAGCACTCGCCGCTCGCCTGCAACTCCGGTGGGAGGCCATCGCATTATCTCGGGCCTCGTGCCGTGCAACGTGATTCCCGACGAAATCCTGACCGATCATCCGAAGCGCTTTCGCGCGATGCTGATCGAGAGCGCCAATCCCGTGCACTCGCTCGCCGACAGTCAAAGGATGCGCGAGGCGCTCGACGCGCTCGAGCTCGTCGTCGTGATTGATGTTGCAATGACCGAGACGGCGCGGCTCGCCGACTACGTTCTGCCCGCGGCGTCGCAGTTCGAAAAGTGGGAAGCGACGTTTTTCAATTTCGAGTTCCCGGAAAATTACTTTCATCTGCGCGCGCCGATTATCGAGGCGCTTCCGGGCACGCTCGCCGAGCCGGAGATTCATCGGCGGCTGGTGCACGAGATGGGTGCGCTCAAGGACCGCGACCTCGACTCGCTGCGCGCTGCGGCGGCGCAGGGCCGCGCGGCCTTCGCGGCGGAGTTCCTGCAAGTCAGCTCCGCGCAACCCGCGATCGCCGCGATGACGCCGATCGTGCTCTACGAAACCCTCGGGCCGACGCTCGGCGCGGGCAACGAGGCCGCCGCGCTCTTCTGGGGACTCGCGCACTCATGCGCGCGCACCTACCCCGAATCGATGCGCCGCGCGGGATTCGACGGCGACTCATTCCAGATGGGCGAAGCGCTCTTTGAGCAAATCCTCCACAACCGATCGGGCGTGCGATTCTCGGTTGATCCTTACGAGGAAACCTGGAGGCGCGTCAGCACCGCGGGCGGCCGAATCAATCTCACGATTCCCGAGCTAATCGGCGAGTTGCGCGAGCTTGTCGATGAGCAGCCCGCGCACGATCCGGAGTTTCCATTTGTGCTGACGGCCGGCGATCGGCGCTCGACCACCGCCAATACCGCGATTCGCGATCCTGAGTGGCGCGCGAAAGATCGCGAGGGTGCGCTCCGAATAAACCCCGGCGATGCAGCCTCGCTCGGCGTCAAGCCTGGAAGCCGCGTGCGAATCACGACCAAGCGCGCGAGCGCGGAAGCGGTCGTCGAAATCACCGATCGCATGCAACCCGGTCACGTCACGCTGCCCAACGGCTCGGGGCTCTGGTACCCCGACCGCGAAGGGCAGGAGTTCCTGCACGGCGTGCCGCCCAACGAGCTGACCGCGTCGGACCATCGCGACTGGATCGCGGGCACGCCGTTCCACAAGCACGTTCCGGCGCGCGTCGAAGCCGTTTCGTAGAGTGACGCGCGCCGCACAAGGAGTTTGAACATGGATATCAGCAGCAATTCCAAAGTTGCGGTCGTAGTCGGAGTCGGCGAGGGTCTCGGCGCAGCGCTTGGGCGCCGCTTCGCCGAAAATTACAAGGTCGCGCTGATCGCGCGAGGCGATGGCGTCACAGGGAAGCTCGCCGAAGAGATCAACGCCGGCGGCGGTATCGCGCTCGCGATCAAGAGCGACGCGACGATTGAAAACGATATCGCGACGACGCGCGAGCGAATCGAGCGCGAGCTGGGGCCAATCGAAATCCTGATCTACAACGGCGGGCGCCGTCCGATGGGCCGTTTGATGGAGACAACGACCGAGGTATTCGAAGAAACCTGGCGGCTGCACACGCTCGGCACGTTCATGTGGTCAAAGCAAGTTGTGCCCGCGATGCTCTCGCGCGGCAGCGGCTCGATTTTGATCACCGGCGCGACTGCAGGAGTCCGCCCCTGGCCGACCTCGGCGGCTTTCGCGCCGGCGAAGTTCGCGGTGCGCGGTCTCGCGCAGGTGATGTCGCGCGATCTTCATCCGCAGGGAATTCACGTTGCGTACGTGAACGTCGACGGCGGTATCGACATGCCGCTCTTGCGCAAGCTGAGGCCCAACGTCAAAGACGATGACTTGTTGAAGCCGTCGGCGATCGCGGACGCGTTCTGGTACCTGGCGCATCAGGACCGCAGCGTCTGGAGTAATGAGCTCGACGTAAGGCCCTACACCGAAAAATTTTAGCCCGGCGGTCATCGCCGACGTTTGGCGCGCTCGATCCGGAGGCCCCCGATGCCCGACTACACGACAATAGTTTTCGAGGTGCGCGACAAGGTCGCGCATCTGACGCTCAACCGGCCGGAATCAGCGAATGCGCTGGGCCCGAAGGTCGCGGCCGAGATGATGGACGCGATGGTGCGATGCGAAGACGATCGCGCCGCGGTGCGCGCGATGGTGATCACCGGCGCCGGGCGTTTTTTCTGCGCGGGCGCGGACCTGAAAGGTTTCTACACGCCGCCAGACGGCCTCAAGAGCCGCGTCTCAGTGTTTCATGCAGTGCTCTCACGTATCGCGCGCGCGGAATTCCCCGTTATCGCCGCGGTCAACGGCGCGGCTGCTGGAGCGGGGATGGGTCTCGCCTGCGCATGCGACATCGTGTTTGCGGCAGAGTCGGCGAAGTTCGTGATGGCGTATAGCAAGATCGGTCTCTCGCCCGACGGCGGGACGACATATTTTCTGCCGCGGCGAATCGGGATGGCGCGCGCGCTCGAGTTGGTATTCACCAATCGGCAGCTAACCGGCCGCGAGGCCTTCGAGTGGGGCCTTGCGAATCGCATGCTCGCCGATGCCGAGCTGCAAAACGAGGCGCACGCGTTCGCCGCCACGCTCGCGACGGGGCCGACCCGTGCCTACGGGGCGGCCAAGCAACTGATGCACTCGGGATGGAGCGAAAGCCTCGAGAGTCAGATCGACAAGGAGCTGCGCTCGATTGGCGCGATGGCGCGAAGCCGCGATGCGCGTGAAGCGATCGCCGCGTTCAACGAGAAGCGCGCGCCGGTTTTCACTGGAGAGTAGCTGTCTATTCGCGCCGGCCTCACCAGGTCAGCTTATTATTCACGCCCGTGACGCCATCGACGCTCGATGCCACTTGCGCCGCGTGTTGAGCGGCTGCGGGAGAGGCCACCGCTCCCACCAGCGTGATCGTGCCGTGATCGCAGTCGACGACAACGGCATGGCCTCGCGTCACGCCATCGTAAGATAGCGCGGTCTTGACCGCCGCAATGAGCATCGCATCATGAGCGCGCACTGTCTCGGATGAATAGTGATGTATCGCGTCCGAGTGGGCATGCTCTTCTTCCTGCGAGTTGGATTGAAAGCTCGATGTCGCGGGCTGCGCTGTCGAATCCTGGGCGTCGAGCGGCCCGGCCGGCATTACCAGGTAGGTAGCAACTGAAAGAACAATAACTATCAGAGTCGCGATTGCGGTCTGCTCGCGAGATTTCCGTGACATTATTTTTTCCGCGATTTTGTCACCCGGGCGGAGAGACCTTGCGGCCTCTCCGCCGGGCGATCCCATTGGGCTCAGCAGTCGCGCGATGCGGTGCGCAAGATCTTCCTGATACGCAAGACCTCGGCTCTGGAGCCGCTACTGGGGCTCCACAGTGGTACTTTCGCGGTGATAGCTCGAGCTCGATTCTTCAGCGCTTCCGTTAGGCGCATACTCCTGGCTGGACGAACTGCTGCGCTTCTCCACGGTGGTGGAAGAAGTAGTAGTTTGCGGCTGCGGCGGCTGTTCAACGACAACCGGCGCCGGATTGACTACCACGTGTGGCGGAGGATTCACGACTACCTGCTCGGGCGGATTCACCGGAACATAAGTCGTGGTCTTGGTCGTTTCCTCTTTGGTTGTCGTGCCACAGGCAACAATGAATGTCGCGCCGAAGAATCCAAGCGCGCAAATCGCAACATAGTTGGGCAGCTTTTTCATGGGCTGCAAAACCTCCACCGAGGCGATAGCAGAGGCTGTGCCACGCCGGTTTGCATCAACACGGTTGGATCTTACGACCGCCTTATGAGGATTCGGAAAAATTGACAGATTCAATCGACGCATTTTGAGGAATGAATCCGAACTTTCGTTGCTATCGATAGCTAGTCTGTTGCGTCAATAATCAGTCTGCGAACTGACGATCGAGGTGAACGATGGCGCTCAAGGTTTATGCATTTACCTGTGGATGGTTGACGCTGCCCACCGCGCTGCTCCTCGCGGGCGAGAAGGGCAGAATGACGGTGCCGGTGCCGTCGTATCTCATCGAGCATCCAAGAGGCCGCTTGATATTCGACTCGGGACTGCACGTTGATTTGCAGACGCGGCCCAAGGAGCGCCTCGGACGGCTCGCTCAGTTCCAGACCGCGACATTCAAACAAGGCGAGGAGATCGCGGCGCGGCTCGCGGCGCTCGACGTCGCCGCCGACAAGATTGATTACATTATCAACTCGCATCTGCACTTCGATCACTGCGGCGGCAACGAGCAGCTTCCGAGCGCGACGCTGCTCATCCAGCGCAAGGAGTGGGAGGCGGGACACAACGCCGAGCTGATCGAGAGCGTTTTCTACAATCCGCCCGACTACGATCTCGGCCATCGCGTGCAGATGATCGACGGCGAGCACGACGTGTTCGGCGACGGTTCAGTCGTATGCGTGCCGACGCACGGCCACACTCCTGGTCATCAGTCGTTGCGCGTGCAGCTCGACTCGGGCGAGGTGGTGATGACCGCCGATGCCTGCTATCTCCGCCGCACGCTCGAGAACTTTCATCTGCCGACGGCGATGTACGATCGCGAGCAGATGCTGGAGTCGATTCGGCGCCTAAGGGCGCTCCGCGACGGCGGCGCGATGGTGATCACCGGTCACGATCCTGAGATGTGGCAGACGATTCCACAGGCGCCCGCGCTGCTCAAAGCGGCGCGAAACTAGCGAGCCGCCGCGATTCAGATCCGCTCGAGCCGATCGACAGTCCGATGGTTGCGCTCGTTGCCGGTGTTGAGGGTGGTCTTCGGCTCGAGCAGCAGCACGTGCGCCTCATGGTCGGCGATCGGCAGATGCTCGATGCCGCGCGGCACGATCGCGAACTCGCCCGCATCGAGTTGAACTTCGCTCTCGCGAAATTTGATTCGAAGCCGTCCTTTCACCACGAGGAATAGTTCGTCTTCGTTCGCATGGCTGTGCCACATAAACTCGCCTTTGAACTTCGCGAGCTTGACATACGAATTATTGATCTCGCCGACGATCTTCGGACTCCAATAATCATCGAACAGCCGGAATTTTTCGGCGAGATTGATCTTGTGCATGATGGCTTCCGTAGCCGGCCTGCGCGCGAATTTGACCTTTCCGCCGGCGTTGTGCGACTAGGAAGAATACCATCTTTGACCGATCGATGGAGTTGCCCTGATGCCCGAAGACATCAACACGCTACGCAAATCATTCGTCGCAGACGGAGTAATTTGCGTCCGCGCCGCGCTCGATGCTGAGTCGATGCGCATGGCAGAGG
>JASHQJ010000186.1 GCA_030037595.1 Candidatus Binataceae bacterium | reverse complement strand
GGATGCGTAGACGCCTCTACTTTAGTGACCGAGGCATACAGCGCCTAATTTCCGGTCAGTACACCGTCTAGGTGTGGCGTAGGCGTCCGGTTACTTCCCGCAATCCTTGGTTCAACAACCAAAGCGGCGAGAACAACGCCGTTCCACCACCCGCTTCAACAGACGATTTTCCGGAACATCCTCGAAGTAACGCTCATATAACGAGGGATATTGTGACGAGAGCGGTACAGGAGCTAATCAAGCATCCCTACGTGGATCCGGCCTGTAAATGCCCGATACATCGATATCTGCCGAAGCTCCAGGAAATGCTCGAACTCAGGAGCAACGACCAGCTGGACGGGAGAACGAAGCTGGGGATGGCGTACGGTATACCCGATGGGGGGCTGGCCGGTGGCGGCGCAACGAGGATCGGTGAGCGCCCGCTTCCGCCTCACTTCGACACCGCCAGTTTTCCGGAACAAGAGAAGCGTATGATAACGGGCAGCAAATCACCCAGGGGTTGCGCTGGATGCTCGACCATCCCTGCACGGACCCGGGCTGCAGGTGCCGGTATCACGATGCGTTACCCAAGATTGATGAGTTGATGTGGCTCCGGCAGTTGCGAGAGCGAGACGGACGTTGCACGCCACGGAAGCCGCTAGAATGAGCCAATGGGGGGCGGCTTGCTTCCTACCGCTTGATGAGCGGGAGCCCTTGGGTACAGGCCAGTGGATATAAGGACTCGACTCGGCTCTCCCTGATTCATCACTGGAGATATCTGGCCATAGCTGCGTGTATTTCCTCGGAAAATGCAGAGAAGCCAGTTGCCACAATCGTTCCAGTGTAGAAGGTGAGTCCTTGAACATTGCTTCCTTCGCTCCCGTGGCTGAACGTCGTGGTGACTATGCCGTTGTTACCAAAGGTGGAATCGAGCGACCCGTTAGGGTTGATGCGGGCGAGCATAAACTTGCCGACAGTATGAGGGATGGTGTCGGTCAATCCACCCACAACGATTTGGCCAGACGGTCCATCAGTGCCATCACTGACGATTACAGCATCAAGATTTCCCTTTGCGTCGGGAGGCCGGAAAAAGAGTACGCCGTTACCATGAAACGAACTATCCAGACCTCCGTCAGGGTTTAAGCGAAATAGACATGGCGATATGCTACGCATACCCGCGGCCACAATTCGATCATCCGTATTAATCCCAGATGCCGAATTAATCGCCACCGCACTAGCCGCCGAGCGAGTTCGTTTTCAACAGTTCCATTGTTACCGAAGCTTGAATCCAGACTGCCGCCGGGCAGAAAGCGAGCGACGATCGAGCTTTGCGCCGGAAACTTCCTGGTACTACCAACAACCACGATATCGCCATTACTTTGTAGTCCAACCGCTCGCATAAATACTCCCACTCTGCCACGATCCCCATCCGTCACGCCTAGATCGGTAACTACAAGGCCGTCGGTACCAAAACTGTCATCGGTGGTTCCGTCAAAATTGAAACGGGCCAAAAACATCTTCGTAGGCGGATCTCTTGAAAAAACGTTGCCGACGATTAGGAATTTTCCATCACGCTGTACCGCGAAGCCTTTTGCGACGGCTCTTGAAGAGGAATCTCCTTGAAGACGGTTCCGTTAGTACCGAATGAGCTATCCGGCGCGCCATTCACCTCGTACCTGCTGAGGGAAATGAGATTACGCACGCTGCCGGCGGTCACGATTCTTGAGTCCGGGAGAATTACCAATCCCACACCGGTACTGGTTACGGGATTCACCACCACGCCACCATTGCCGAATTCAGGGTCCAACTGACCCGCAAAAGTGCGGATAAGAAGTTGCCCGTCATCTGCGCTTCCAACGCTCTCGATTGCGCCGGTATTGCTATCAAACGCGACCGCGTGAAGGTCCCCATGAGCCAATAGGAACTTGCCGCCATTTCCGAAGCTTGGATCGAGATCGCCTGAAGCGCACCAGACCATGCGAGAAGTCATCGCTATGCAGAGTGCCGCAACCAGGAGAGTCATAAACCATTTGGATGGTTGTCTCATTATTCCCTCGCTTTTGATAAGCAAGTTATGCTTATTATCATTTTAAAACCGTTGCCTCTGAAGCCCACCTGGACGGTGTTATCGTCGATCCTCTGGTCGCGGTAACCATCGGTGAATCCCTGCGGTTGAAAGGCCGTAGCACAGCCGATGATCACGCGGCGCGAGAAGAGAGACGAGATTGCGATAGTGCATTTTGCCCCCCGTATTTGGATTTGAGTTACCAAATTTAGGCACGGGGTGTCGAGTCCACTGCCTCGGGAGGCCACGCGCACGCGGATCACAACGGCAGTACACGCGCCGCACGCGCTTGAGTTCGGTGAGGGGGGCTTCTGATTTCGATGACGTTGCGCACCAGATTCCTCAGGTTCCCGACCAAGCCTCGTCTCTGGTTTTTCCGGAACGTTCATCCCCCGAGCTCGTGCGACCCTGGCGCGGGACTTTGTAACGCGCGCAGTGCAGGAGATGATCAGGCGGCCGTGCGCGGCGCCTGGCTGTCATTGCCGCTGTCACGAGCTACTGCCGACCCTCGAGATCATGCTAGCGACGCGGGAGGACGACATGCGCAACAAGCAAACGAAGCTCGGCAAGGAGTTCGATGCTCCAGACGAGGAGCGATTGACGTGGCTGCCTCGCTATGGGGGCAGGTGGATGGCGATGCAACGAGAAGCGTGAGCGTTCCCTCCAAGCAGCGCGGTCGCTATCGGAGAATGGGGCGGACCAGGTTTTGAGAAGCGTCAGCTGCGCCCGCTCGGTCTATTCAGCCAGATGGAATCGGAGAGCCAAAACGGGAATTCCGGCTTAATGCGTAGTTAAGTCTATTCTATTAGTCTTTGACTTACTAAAGAGTGCGTGGTATTGGCGCTATACTCGTAGTAGAGCTTTGCGGACCAATTGATGATCCTAGACCGGTCTTTGCGAACCGCGGGTGGAGGGATCTCAGTGAAACCACTTCGCTGGAACTTGCTGATCGCGGCCGCCGTCGTCGCGGTGTCGATTGCCACGCCTGTGCTGTCCAAGGAAAAGCCGAACCAGATTACCCTCACTGTGTCGTTTGTGGACGGAACGCCGGCGCCAAGGGGCATTGACGTCGAGTTCCACGACGCCGCCGGCGCAGCCGGAACCTGTGATTTCAAAAAGGTTGGAAGTTTTCTTTGTGACACGACCGGCAAGACCGCACCGCTCCTGCTGATGAGCAGCAGCAGCGGCGGCCTCCTGTTTGGCTATTCCCTGACCTTGACCGGCACGGCGAATATTAACGGCTTAACCGACTTTGCCTTGAATCAGGCGCTCCAGGCGGCGTTCGGCACAAGCGCGCTCGACCAGTGGGAACTTTCCTCTCCGAGAGTGCTGACACTGCCGAGTTTAGCCTCGGGCTTGGCCGCTACGAACCGGATGCTCCTGAAACCGATGGTCGAATACAAATTCACAACTTCCCTTGCACTGA
>JASHQJ010000185.1 GCA_030037595.1 Candidatus Binataceae bacterium | reverse complement strand
GCTGTTTTGGGGAACGATTGTCGCGATCGCGCAGGGTCCGATCATGTTTTTGGCCCAAGGCACTCGGTCGGCCATGATCGTTGGCGCGATGGGCGGACTTCTCGGCGGCTTCGGCACCGCCGCCTACATGGATCTGATCGTGCGCTCCTGCCCGGTGGGTCTCGAGGGCACCGGCGTGATGCTCTCGACGGCCGCTTCCGCCGTGGCGGTCAACTCGGGCAATGTGTTCGGCAGTTGGGTGTATGCGCGCGGCGGCTTCACCGTCGCGATTATCGTGACAACGCTCACGACCGCGCTGATCGTGCCGCTGCTCGGCACGCTGGCACCCGAGATCGTGGCGGCGCGCGAAGGTGAATCGCTCGCGGTCTGAGCCGTGAGACCCTGCGCTTGCGCCTCAGGCGCTATCGCGCGACAACTCGGCAACGGCACAGCGATCTTCACCCGCGATGGTGCCGCGGCGCGTGAGTTCACCAGCCGCGTGCAGATCGGAATGGTCGGAATCAACCTACCGATTCCGGTGCCGATGGCGTTTCACAGCTTCGGCGGATTGAAGCGTTCATTGTTCGGTGACAGCGCGATCCACGGTCCCGAGGCCGTATCCTCGGTATCAGTAAACAGACGGACGCGCTTGCCGCTATTTGGGCAGAGCTGCGCCCGACACAGACCCGTTCCCGCCCGTTTCTTCATCGCTTCGTCTCTTCCCCCGACCTTTCGACCTTGTCGAGGTCCACGATGATCGGCTTGCGCAGATTCGGGAAGTGCGCCGCCTTGCGCGCTTCAGCCAGCGTGTCGACCGGCTCGCCGACAGCATCGGGACCGCGCGCATCTTGCCTATCCCGATGCCCTACATCGTCCTCAACCTGACGTACACACCCGGCAGCCCGACGCACAAGCCGACCACGCGCTACATGCAGTTCGGCGAGTAGGTTCAGGAAACCTCAAGTGCCACCGGTCTATGAGCCGATCGATCGGCTGGCCGTTTGATAGACCGTGGAGTACACAAACCACTGGCTGTGCGTAGGTTCTCAACCGAGAAAGAAGAGAAGCGTCCGGACGAACCCGATGCCCCCTCCTGAAAATCGCCCTGTCGGGATCCTATCGAAGTGGAAAGCGATTCTAGTAGCAGCAACCGGATTCGTCGTCGCATTGACCGCTTTATGGACCGCACTCGTCGCGTTGGGGTCGAAGGTGTCTCATGATTTGCATCGACTTTCACAAATGCTAGGAATCGAAAACACACCCACAGCGGTCATCGAGACAGCGACTCCCGCCGTGGTGCTGGATTGGACGTGTTTTCGTCTCCGACCAGAAGCGTACACCAGTGCACGTTTCAGGTCTCTGCAGCGGGAGGTTTTGCGCTATCAGGTGTCGCATGGGCTCAGCCGCAGGTCCCAAGACAGTATGCTCTGGTAGAAGTTCAGCTTTCTCTGTCTCCACCTTCTCCACCCCTGAAGTGTTTTCAAAAGGGGGACCGTGACCTCGCTGGGTCACGTTGACAGCCTGCCGTGTCCCCGAGAACTCAAAGCCGGTATCAATTACGCCGTCACCGCCGAGGCTTTCGCGATACAGAACGCAGAGCTGAAAAGCGTAATTTTGAACCGGCCGACGCCCTTGAAGGGTGGCTCCTAACAGAGCTGCAGCCGGCGATCCCTCTCCGCGGACTGTGCCCGTACTGGTGATCGAAGGAGTGAAAAGAAGTGCTATCGGCGAGCGCGTGAAGCCCGAACAATGCCGATAGTTGTGACATCTTTGATCGCGAGGGGACTTCGTTAGACAGGGGTCATCGGACTCCGGAACCTCAAGTCCGGGTTCGAGTCTTGGCCGGGGGAGTTCACAAATGGGGGTGAAACCGACCCAACGTAAACAATGGTCGATCGCTAAGACCCCCGACGCCATTTGCTGCGTTTGCCCGGCTGTGATTATCGTGTGCGCTTGGCCTTAGTCGGGCTGAACTCGGGGTTCCTGGCTCATCTGGCGACTGCGTGCGAATTTGTGCCTCAAGAGGGGAGTCATGTGCCATCGCTCGATGATCAGCGATAGCAGCGGATTTACCGTAGAAGAGCATTTAGAAGATAGGTGTCTCCAGCTTTGCGATAGGACGGACCTAGTATCCGAACGGTTCAACTGCGCCGCCGACGGAGCGGGCATTCATCAGGACGCAGGCCTTACATCGAACACGAGCGGTCAATTGAAGGGATATTCACGTTCGAGTGCATCGATGATCGCGCCCGAGACCGATCAAGAAAAAGACCACGCTAAGAGCCAGCAGACTGAGGCAAGGTCAGGCAGCGGCGGCATTCAGGAAAATCCGGTCGCACGCATCGCGATTGCCCATCTTCGCTTCAGCTAATCTGGGATTCAGTTTCGACTCCGACAGATAAGGGAGAAGACCGAAGAATCAGACGCGACAACGGCTTCAGCGCAATTAGATAAAAAGAGCTCGCTACGCGGCCGTCGCGCGGCCCCACTTTCGCAATGTCGGCATCACTTCCCTTTCGAACAAGCTGATTGTTCGGAAATCGATGTTGGCTTGGAGATGAGTGATGGGACTGGTGTTGAGTATCGGCTCCAAAAGCCTGAGCACCTGATCTGGGGTTCCGGCAACGGGTTGAAAGGACGGATGACTATCGAGTTGAAAGGCCGTCCCTTCGAATACCGTTGTATGTTCCTCGTAAAATCGTCGGAACTGTTTGGTGGTCGCATTCAGTTCGGCACTAGCGCGGTCGTCCCAACGCGCGCCAATGACGATGCTCGCCATCACGTGGAAATTGAATTTGTTTGGATCCCGGCCAACCCTGCGAAGCCCATCTGTATATGTTTGCCAGCAGGAATCGGCCGCGCCGAAGCCTGGAATCTGGAGGTGATAACCTTCGCGCGCGACTCGAGCGATCATTTTCGGACCTGTCGTTGCTACCCATAAAGGAAACGGATGTTGCACTGGGCGGGTAGTCATTCGTATGTTCGGAAAACGAAAGTACCGTCCGTGATGATCTAACGCTTCCTCCTCGAAAGAGCGCCGTACGATCTCAAGCATCTCGAACATCCGTCCCCATCGTTCATTGGGATCGATACCGAAGGTCTCGAACTCGCCAACGATCGACCCGGCACCTACCACGAGGTCGATCCGCCCGTTCGACAAAAGATCCACGGTCGCTACATCTTCGGCCACGCGGATAGGGTTATGATAAGGCGCGACCAGCACATTGGTTCCGATCCGGATACGCGAAGTCTGCGCCGCGAAGTACGCCAGCAATGGCAACGAAGACGGGTTCCATTGGTTGGGGGCAAAGTGATGTTCGCTAACGGTGATAAAGTCGAAACCATGCTCTTCCGCTTGGACCGCCTGCCGGACTGCTCCTCGATATAGCTCTACTAGCGGACGGCTATCACCATGTGCGCGAATAACTCCCCCGCCTACTCCTATTTCCACAAGCATTATCTCCTTTTTCGCCGAAGCGGATCGAATGCCTCTCTAAGTTGAAAGGGAGAATCGAAATTCTCATCATGACGCTCTTTGAATCGATAAAGCTCGACTGATTAAGGGCTAGTTGTTCTGCTTGGCAACCTCTTCTAGCTGCCGCGAAACTGAAGTCTGGCGAGTGCGAACGAAGCTCGATCTAGAAATTCGCCAAGAACTCGCGTATTCGCCCACCCACGTCATCTTCCTGGCTGCCAATGCTTAGAACCGTAGAAAAGTGATTGTGGCCTCGGAAGAAATGAAACTCGGGTGGCTTGCCGTCGCGTAGCGAGACCGCCCGCGCAAGATCGAAACTCGGCGCCGCAAGCATGCCGGGGTCATATTCGTTAACGCTGATGAATAGTGGCACCTTGCTGGAGCTGACGTGGGTGATGGGCGATCGCGCCTCCCATTCGTTCAAATCTTCCCCGAAGTACGCGGTTCGGAAAGGTGGCGGATTCGGCCCAACGCTGTAGCCTCCCCCACTGGTTAGCACCGCGGCGGTTACTCCTGCGCCCGAAGCGGGATGGAAGCGCGAATCAAATAGATAGCTCGCGACATGCGTTGCGCCTGCAGATTGACCGAAAACAAACAACCGTTCGGCGTCGCCGCCGAGGCGTTCAGCTTCCTTCCGCACGTGACTAATGGTTGCGCCAACATCCTCCGCGCCTGCGGGCCATTTGTGCTGCGGCGCAAGGCGATAGTTCGGGATGGCCGTGATGAAGCCGTGGCGCGCGAAATAAATTCCAAGGTTCCGATAGAAAACGCCGTCCATTTTCTCGCCGGAGCGGTATCCACCACCTTGAACGTAGACGAGGATGGGCAAATGCTGTCCTTCAGGTTGGTAGATATCGAGCTTCTGCCGAGGATCCAAGCCATAGGGGATATCTTCGCCGACGCGTATGCCTGCGCTCGGCTGATCCTTGACCAGAGGTGTACAAAGCGCGCGCGTTGCCGCCAGGGTCTCGCCATCAAACTTGTTTCCGAACGCCCTGATCTTCTCCGCTATAGTCGACGGAAATGAGGCATTCATCTCTATAATCCGTTATGCGCAAACAATTATGTACCGATTGCCTTCGGGGCATCCCACAAGACCCATCCGGCCCCACATGTCGCTTTGCGCGCGGGGAAATAGTCGATGATCTCGGCGCCAGCGCCATGATTTGCTGCGGCCATTGCACCTGCTACCACGAGCCACGTTCTGAGCTCGCCCGTTCCACTATCCGTCGTGTCCGAGCGGAATGAGAACAGGTTTCCTAGTCGGTCCAGGTCACCTTGGACAAGGCATTTCAGAACCCATCGGTCCAAGGGTTCATCAACCCAGCCCGAGCGCGGGCCGGCGGGATCGTGCGACATGCCGCCGCTGCCATAAATCGCGATCCGCTGCGGCAGACGCGCGCATACCGCTGCGATCTCGCGACCTAAGGCGATGCAGCGCTGACCGCTTAGCACAGCCGACGAGCGCTCCACCGTCTTTATCATCACAGGGACGATTGGAACCTTCAGTGCCGGCATGAATTGCGGCAATGGACGGGTTAACGCATGGGGTGCTTTGCGCTGCTTTTGGCGACCCTGGGGATCCAGCTGTCGGCTCAGCGAGACGTCGAAGCCTGCCGCGACCAGGTCGCCCTGCAATCGCTCGCCGAGGCCGGAGTCGACCTTGAGCCGCATCCCGAATCGTTCCGGATGTTCCCAGAAACGGACCGGTTGTTCGCCGTCGAAGTCGCCTTTGTTGTGAAAGCCCTCTATCTCCTCGTGGCCTGAGTAGATGAAAAGATTCGGCAGGTGCGACGGATCGAACCATTCATCCTGATCGCCCGCGACGACAATCAGCGCCTCCGGCTCACACAGTTCGAAACTTTGCCGAAACCGGGCGAACGCTCGATTTCGTCGTGCGACGAAGTCCGCTATGCACGCTTCGTCTTCAAGTGCTGTTTCCGGCGGTTGCGGGATTTTACTGCTAAGCACATTCCACCAGCGCTGCCAGCCTTGGTAGGTGTCCTGGAAAAGACTCGGAAAATGCGAGGAAGCCATTCCCATTGCCAGGGTCATGGTCGTGCCTCCCAGATCGCAAAACCCGCCCCAACGGCGGCGTGATGGAGCGGCAGATACTCCAAGATCTCCGCGCGTGCGCCTTGCTCCTCCATGGCGGCCGCAGCACCGACCCATAATTTCATTTCTGCTGCGCTACCGCGCAGCGAGTGGGAATCCACTTCGAAGACGCGAGCGACTTCAACGGATCTACCAGTCGCCAATCGGCGCAAGACCCAGCGGTCGAGGGTCGCGTCGATCCACCCGGCCATCGTGCCGTAAGGATCGCCACTCAAACCTCCGCTTGCAATTATTCCGATGCGCTTGCTGGTGAACCGTAACGCTCTAGCCAATTCGGAGCCGAAGGCATGTACTCGCCGACCTGAAATCGCCGGTGACGTATGGCAATTGATATGGATCGGGATCGCGGGAAGGCCTGGCGCAATACGATAGGTCGCTTCTACAAGCGATTGGCCGGCGCCATGTTCGGGATCGCCGAGTGGACGAAATTCGTCACGTGATTCAGCAACTTCGAACCCGACTGATACAAGTTCTTCGCAGATAAGTTCAGCGGTGTCTCGGTCGCAGCGGATTGTTGTGCGAGCGGCAGTCTCGCCCAACGCAGCTATTGACGCATCGCCCCATATCTCATTGCCCGCAAAGACGTGGAGCTGGGGAACGTTCGCGTCATTAAAATATCTCGACCGGTCCGCTGTCAGGACGATCAGCGAATCTATGTGAGAGGCCTCGATACTTCTCGCAATTCGGTCGAGAACGGCTTCGATAGTGTTTCCAAATTCATCTAGCCGCTGAGGGCTTTCCTCAGTGGCGCTCGCGGGCTGCGGCACCGACCCGATCATCAGACGATAGATTGATGGCCAGAACCGACGGTTCCGATAGAAGAGAGGCGAGTAGGCGATTCCAGCGCCGAAAACGAGTGGCATGGCGGCTGCTCAAACCACCGATCGATAGGGTCCGGTATTCATAAAACTTTTCAATAAGCCCGCGCTAACTAAGGGTTAACGATGGAGCTTCCCTGCTCAACTACAAATTTCTCCCGATACTCTAGGAAGTCTCTTACTATCGCGTAGAGCGCTTGTAGACGATCAGCGCCTATATCGTGCCCAGCGTCATAGACCAAAGTGTAAAAACATCTGGGAATCCGTCGCGCGTAAACGCGTCCAGCTTCAGGTGACACCACGTCGTCGCGCGTTCCGAACAGCACAAGGGTTGGCATCTTGATTTGCTCAAGCGGCAATTCAATTGATTCACCGTTCGAAGAATCCGTCGGCGCCAGAAGGATCAGAGCCTCTATCGATTCGGCAGAACGAATCGCACGTGCGATCGCTACGGCCGTCAGCTCAGGGTCCGCGATCAGGCAGTGCTTCTTTATACTCAATCGATCAGTGGCTCGTGTGACCGCATCGGTGATCTTGTGCTGATCGTGTAACTGGCTAGTGGCGAGGCTGATGACCCGAAAACTCTCGGCGAGCCGATCGGCGAGGGGACTTTTCAGTGTGCGCTCAAGGAAGAGTACGACGTTACCTGATCCTGCGTCATTGACAAGCAGTTCGGCTTCGTCGTCGGCGATGGTGTACCCGTTGTGCGAATCTTTCATCTCATTACCTTTGGTTCACCTCGACACTTTTCTCCGTATGCACAGCTGGATTAACGCCGATGTCACGGATACGAGGCAGTACTTCGTGCGCAAAGAGAAGAAATGATCTTTCGGCCTCTTTCGGAGTTAGACCTACACCTCCAAATGAGACATCAAGTACGCCCACGCCGGTGCGCTCGTGAAACTCCGCAATCTGCTTCACCACCGTTTCCGGACTGCCGCAAAAATGCAGCCCGCCCCATCCGAACCCCGCTTGTCCCTTGTCCGCGGCAGAGTTCTTGCCATCCGCGTCCGTTCCGATTTCCGTCGCGGTAGTACCCAGATGCGTTGGTGAGGCTGCGAGAGCAGAAGCCCGTCCTTGAGAAATCGGTGTGATTATAGTCTCGATTCCGAAAAACCTGCTTTTCATCTCTTCCGCTTCCTTATCGGTGTCGGCTACACCAACAAACGTCCGATAAAGCATTTGATCAGGCCCCGGACTCCATCCGCGCTTTGCGCACTCTCGCCGATAATGGTCTGTCAGTTGGGCGACCAGCGGAAGGGTATAAAACGAGACTCCCAAGCCGAAATGATTCTCGGCCGCGAACGTCGCAGATTCGAAGCTATTACCAGAATAGAAAAGCGGCGGATGCGGCCGCTGAATAACTCCCGGCCACACAGCTATCGTGCGGAAGCGAAAATATCGCCCCTCCCACCCGAACGGCTCGGGCTCGGTGAGTGCTCGGACAATAAGCTCGCTCGCCTCTTGCGTGCGCGCTCGCGTTTCCAGCGGATTCACGCCATATGCGAGGAACTCGTTTGGCGTACCGCGCAACAAAAGCGCAACCAGACGGCCACCGCTCAACTGATCCAGCATCGCGAACTCTTCCGCAATGCGTACCGGATTATTCATTGAAACGAGCGGTCCCAGCACGGCGATTCGCGCCCGTTTCACCACGCGGGTAAGCGCAGCAGCGAAAACGTTTGGGCTGGCGGTCTGCAGGCCGGGCACATAGTGGTGCTCGGAACATGCGATCCAATCAAATCCGAGTTCGTCGGCCAGTTGAGCCTGCTCTAGCGCGAACTCGGCAGACCGAGCGCCGATGTCAGGGTTCGAAATACCTGGTGGAGTAGGCCATCCTTGATGCTGATAAGGCTCGAGGGACAAATAGCGATTGTAACAAAAGAAGGACGCTTTCATTTGTCTTCGTCTCCCTAAGCGCAACTCAGAGTCACGACTCAATGTCGTCAAGCGCGCGCCATGCGCCTTGGGCCAATCAGCTCGGGCTTCTGAACGATCAACCGCATCGCCGCGCGTATCAAGCGAGGTTCTTTGTCGGGCATCGCGTGGGCGAGCAGAGTAATATGACCGCGGGCGAAATGTCCCGCTGTCAACGTGGAGACCAGGTCGCCGTTGCGAGCCGCGCAAGCATCCAGAATCGCCTCGTGCTCAGCGTCGATCCTATCCCATTGCACATTGTCCCGAGTCACCAGGAATCGGAGGTAGTACTGAAACTCGTCGCAGGCACGCTTAACGCGCGCCGCGAGCGGCGCGCCGGCGTGGACGAACGCGTCCGCATGAAACTTGATGTCGGCTTGCGTCCACCTATCCAGATCTCCGCACTTCTCTGCCTGGCGCATTTCATCGAGCGAAGTTCGAATGGTGGCAACCTCGCCGTCGCTGAGCCTCGGAACCGAAACAGTGGCGGTCAGCGAAAACAAGAGAATTACCTCAGCCGAATTAGCATCGATAACTTCAGGATCGAAACTGAGCATGCGCGGACGCTTGTTGTGCTCGGCGACGATCAGCCCTTCCTGTTGCAGCATTCGGAGCGCTTCCCGTAACGGTGTTCGCCCGACTCGAAGCTGCTTCGCGAGTTCAATCTGGGACAATCGCGCCCCCGGCTCGAACTTCCCCTTTAAAATCAGATCCCGAAGCTCGTCGTGAATCTGGCTGACACTGCTCAATTCTCGAGCGACTCTCAGCTTTCCTCGTTTTGCACTCTTATCTGACGGGCTCAATTTCAATCCTTCAGAGTGTATGCACTTTGTTGTCAAGACTAGCGGACGGGAATAAGTTACCAACACACCTTCCGGCACTCATCGATATTGCTCAGGTCGCGTTCCAGATGCATTACCTTCGTCGCCCCAGATTTCGCGCGCAGCGTTGACCAAAAGTGCAAGCTTGCGCCACTGGGTGTCCTCATCAATTAGGTTTCCGTCGGGCCCACTGCCGTCTGTTGAGACACCAGAGGCGAAACCGCAATGTGGAGAAATTGCCAGCTGATCAAGCGGAATATGACGAGCAGCACGTTTTACAGTGGCGATGATGTCCTCTGGTTTCTCCATCGCTTGATGGCGCGTGCTCACAACGCCGAGAACGATTACCGGCCCGCCGTGCGGAACACGTTCCAGCGCCTTATAGTCTCCCTCGGTCCTCGCGACGTGACCGTGCCATTCGAAGGTGAATCGATCATAGGGCAAGGCGAAGTACGCCTCGTCAAGTTCGCGCATGTGGTCATCCTTGACCAGGTACCGCGAAGCATAATTGCCGCGACATGTGTGCAGTCCCGTCGTCACATGCGCTGGCAATCCCTCAATGACCTTGCGGTCGGCGTCCAGCATACTTTTTAGCACCCTGGCCATATCCGTCTTCGTCTGACCTACATCAATCATTGCGGCTACATCTTTGTAGGCGCCCGTTGAGGCGACCAAGTAGCCTGACTCGTCGAATTGCACATAGTTTGCGCCAGCCGCAATTGCGTCTCGCACAAGTTCGCCAAGCAAGGCCGAGATCGCTGCACTCGCCTGCTCAACAGAGTTGTTATACGCGTTGAGCGCCGCGGGGGAGGTTAAGATCTGTGCAACAAGAAATGAGGCCCCTGGAAATGTAATCTTTCTGGTGCGATCGGTGAGGCCTGCCAGAAATTTCGCTTCGCTGGCCGCTGGACTCCCGATTTTGCGCAGGCGACCGGTGAACCCAACTGAGCCAGAATTCTCTACGTAGGTGCCGTCGTCATCCCGGAAACGAAGTTTGGTCGCTTTGCCTTCAACACCTTCCACCGCCGAGTAGAAGGAATTGAAATAATGAATCCGCCGAAACTCACCGTCAGTGATCACCTGCAGACCGATTTCTTCCTGCCGAGCGACCACCCGCCGGATCGCCTCATCCTCCAACTGATGGAGCCGCGTAAGGTCCTTGCCCTGGATGCTTCTTCCGATTGTCCCGGCGTGGCCCGCGGAAGCGTAAATGCGCCGAACCTCCTCGAGAAGTGCTGCAGGTCGCTTGAGGCTTCCAATATGATCTGCCCGAAATCTAGCTTTCATCTTTCGGTCTCCTCGTGGTTAGGACCATTGTGCCCTCCAAGATCAAGGTTTCGCTCTCAGCCGGAATGTGGACACGCGTTCGTCGTCAGCTTCGGTCCACTCAAGAGAGCTTTCCTGAGGCGTTTTCGGATTGCCGCCGACTGAGTTCAATCAAAGTGAGAACCATAATTCCGTGCCGGTGCCACATTGTATCAGCGGTACAAGGACAGAACGCTGCCGGGACCCAATTAGCCTTAGGTTCACGACCCCAGTTTGCCGCCGCTGTCTGCCAAATTCTTCAGCCCTGCCCTGAACAAAATGCTGAGGGCATCGAACGACAAGTCCGCCATACCCGAGCGTTCAAAAACCGGCATAACGGCCTCGAGCCTAGCGTAGGCCGCCTCAATATCGGACGGCAGATTGTGGTCCACCCAAGTCTCGGCTCGGCCGTAGCCGTGGTCGTAGTTCCAATCAGGAATGTTATACATGCGGCCGGTAACGCCGGTGCCATCTTGCGCCGCGAGGAATAGCACAATCGGCAGCATGTGCTCAGCGATCATCGGCCTCGTGATGTACGGCATGCCTCGCTCTTGGTAAGCGAGGGCGGTCGCTTCAAACCATGCCGCGCGGGTATGGCCGGGCATCACCGAATTGACAGCTACATTTTGGTAGCGGATTTCCTCAGCAAGATAGAAGCTAAGCGCCATCACTGCAGCCTTTGTTGCTTGATAAGGCATTTCCACCGTCCAGGGGCGAACGGCATAGTAGCCCCCACCCATCGAAGCCGTTAGGACGCCACTGCTGACAATGTTGATAATGCTGCCGCGACGCTGCTCGAGCATTTGACGAATGAAGCGACGCGTCGTCTTAAGGGTTCCGAACAGATTGACGCGGAACATCGCCTCCCAATCGCTGTCTTTGGTGTCAAGCGTAGACACTCTTCCCATCGGGGCAAACAGCGACTCGGAAACCAGTCCCGCGTTGTTGATGAGCACGTCGACCGTCTTGAAGCGGTCCAGAGTGGCGGCGTAGGCAGAATCAATCTGAGCATCATCGATCGCATTCATCACCAGCGGCAGACCATGCCCCGATGCCTCCAACTCCCGTCGGAACGCCTCAGCACCGCCCCAGCTTCTATCGGCAACCACGACGCTCGCGCCGTTCTTCAGAAACGCCCGCGCGAGGGTCTCTCCAATGCCGCGCGCGCCGCCTGTTATCACCACTACGCGACCGGCGATGCGGCGCCCAAACTGTTCGAAGGCCTGCTGCACCAACTCGCTTTGCCGGGCTAGTATTTCCGCAGCCTTCTTTTTGGCTCTGCTCACTTGGTTGCTCACCCTAATCTGTCACAAGAAGATCGTGAGAGTACGTGGAAGAACTGTTTCGTCCAGCAGCACTTCGCGCCGCGCAATTTTCCAGGCCCCCTCGAGTTTGCGCAACAAATCCGTTCGCCTGCCGCCCCAAGTGAACGAATCGCGCTGTCTGCGCACCTGTCGCACGACGAAGCTACTGAACACCCTAAGCTCGTGCTCAGCGACCCCATCCTCGACGAGGACATTGGTAACGAGGCGGGTAGTGGTCGAGTGGGGGATCTCCACGTGCGACATCCCTGTCGCGTTCTTCTTGACACGGGCGATCAGCATCAGCTTGTCGTCTTTGATGATCGGATGGCCAGCTGGCGGAACATCACCCTCGACAAGCTCGCGGAGCGGTATCAAGTATTCAAGGTCATCGGTGAACAGCGTGAGCCACTCCTCGAACCGATGCTCGTCCAAGAGGTGCGCTTCCCGATACAGGAACTCGGCGACTTCTTGTTTCGTCTCCAAGCTCACCATGCGTTACGCTCCCGCCTCAAGCGAGCGCTCCCGCTGCATGAGTTCCAGCCAAAATCTGTAAAATTGTCGCTGATTGGCTTCGGTTGGAAACGGGCCAAGCATGCCGGGAACGTCAATCGCAGGGCCGTCTTTTTCGCGCCCGAGTTGAAGACCGTAATGGTAAGGACGCCGCCAAGATTGCGGCGATTCCGATCCATCGACAACGCGCTCGAAATTCAAATTGTCATCTGGTGCGATCAGCCCGGCCATGTACTGGCCCTGATAAACGCGTTGCACTGCTATCTGCTTTACGGCCGCAGGCGCATCCTTTTCGACCAAAGTCCATTGCCAGACCTCGTGATCGACCGGACCTCGAGGATGGAAGAGCATTTGATGGCGGGCCAGCAGGGGCGAGTTGTTACCCATGACTCCCCAATTGGGAAAGAGCATTCCGTTCATGAATCCGGCGGGCTTGATCTCGCGCCGGGCAAGGGCCTCGCTGAAGCGATGATGACGCTCGCGGACCCATTCGACGCTCTCCGGCCCCAACCTCTCAGCAGATTCGAGATCTTCCTCATATTGCGCGTCGCCAAGAGAGACCAACCCCATGCCGAATGGAAGGCCCCGGCCGTAGCCGACCATTCCTTCGTAATAGTCTTTCGGTGTCAGACTGATTCCGGGCCAGGTCAACATCGGGACCGAGCTGGCTTGCTCAGCCATGTCGCTAAACAATTGGAACCAGCTGAGGTGAGTGGAGGCACGGACGTGATATTGGTCGCCGATGAAATTTTCGGCGATAAGCTTCCAGTTGACCCTTGAGCGGTACTTGTGAAATCCCGGCAAGGCCTCAAGGCCGCCGATCGGGACTGCCAGCACAATATTCTCGAGCCACCACAGCACATCCTCACCGAGCCATTCGGTCAAGGACGGAGCTTGCGAGTCGAGATTGGCGAAAATAACGCCGTGGAAGGTGGCTACAGAGATCTTCTCCAACCCCCACTCTGATCTATTTATCGATTCGCCGTACAGGTCCTTTCTCGGCATCGAAGCCAGCCGGCCAGTCGAATCGTAGGTCCAGCCATGATAAGGACAGGTGAACACTCTGATGTTACCGCGGTCGTTCGGGCAAACACTCAGACCCCGGTGTGCGCAGCGATTGAGCAATACGTAGACGTTGCCGTCCTTCCCCCGTGAGACGATAACGGGCACCTCACCCAGGTAATTCGTGATGTAATCGCCAGGCCGCGGAATCATGCCCTCATGACCGACGACAAGCCAAGAACGTCCGAACACACGCTCACGCTCAAGCCGGTAGATGTCTTCATCAAAGTGGATTGAAGGTGATATACGTCCATGCTCCCAATCTGTCGCCGCGCGCAACTTATTGAGGTCAATACTCATATCTTCGTTCTAATCTCCCTAGCAGGCCTCTTTGGACAATGGCGTCCCCGGCTCGAACTTCCCTTTAAAATCAGATCCCGAAGCTCGTCGTGAATCTGGGTGACACTGCTCAATTCTCGAGCGACTCTCAGCGTTCCTCGTTTTGCACACTTATCGGACGGGCTCAATTTCGATCCTCGAGAGTGTATGCACTTGTTTTGAAGTGTGTATAACAATGCTCCGCTCGATTGGTCAAGCGACTTGAAGCCGGGTCGTGGCTAAGAACTAAAGCGGGCGAAACGCGCGTGGCGCTTTCAGCGATGAACGCAAGTAAGCGCACCCGGCGGAAGATGGGTTGCAGGTTCGAAGCTCGTACCGCAGATTGCTCGAAGAGATCGTGAAGTTGGGCCGCCCAAGCGTCGCGTCGCTCGACGAGGTGCGCGCGGTATTTGAGACCAACGTGTTTGGCGTCATTGCCGTAACGCAGGCGATGCTGCCCTCCTTCGTGAATCACCTGCTGCACGCATCGCATCGTCAAGGTATCGAGCGGCACCGGTTCGCTGACGCGTAATTCGGACCCCACAGAACCGCAGCGCGCCAGGTTTGGCGCGTACTCATGGTCCAAGACGGCCTTTAACGCGATCACCATCGCCTTTGCTTCCGACCTCGAGTTCGCTGGAATCCAGGTCAACGCCGCGTGTCCGGGCTTCACGGCGACCGACCTCAACAACTTCTAGGGCACGCGCACGGTACAACAGGGAGCACGCGAGCCCGTGCGACTGGCGCTGCTCGGCGCGAATGGTCGGACGGGCACGTACTCGAACGACGATGGACCAATCGCGTGGTGACGTCGTCTTCGGGACGCACGTGGCCATCTAATGACTGGATATCAAACGATTAAATTGATCAGTCTTGGTGGGAACTTCACGGTTTGGAAACGTAGGGCCGATCGTGAACCGGGCCCATAACTTCCGGTGTGGTTCCGCTCCCGCTATCATCAGAAGATACAGGACTTGTAGTTGATGACGGTAGCTCGATCGAACCCAGTCGTAGAGTCTAAAGACGGTTTGGCTCAGGTTTGGCAGCCGTGGTCAAAAATGGGGCAAAACCGGTCACTCCAGAGCAAATGGCCAAATTACGAAACCTTCGAAATCGTTGCTGTTTTTGACTTCGAGTGGTCATGGTTTGCGCCTGTCCCGAGTCCGGGTTCGACTCCCGGCCGGGGCACCATGCAATAAGTCTGGTTCGCGGCCGTGGTTCGCGCCGATCGTTATCGCCGCTTCGCTTCACCTTTTCCGCTGCGAAGCTGCCTAGCCTTCTACGGCACATTCCTTGCCTGTGCGTTTCGAAATAAACTTGATAGTGATCGCTCCGCGGCGGTGCCGGCGAGATTACGGGAGCGGGATTTCGCGGCGCGATCACGAGGACTCTTGGTCCATGGAAACGGGATGGTCCGCACTGATCATCGACGACGACCCGGGCGTCCGGCAGTCGGTTCGCCTCTGCCTTGAGGCGGACGATGCGCGAGTGCTGGGAGTGGGGACGTCGGCAGGAGCGCTGGAAGCATTGGAGCGCAGCCCCTTCGATGTGGTCTTCCTTGACCTATGGCTACAGGCTGAATCCGGACTGACGCTTCTTCCCGAAATCCTGCGCCGCCAGCCGGGCACCGGCGTGATCGTGATCACCGCGTTTGCGACGTTTGAAACCGCGGTCGAGGCGATGCGCCTGGGTGCGGTTGACTATCTACCCAAGCCTTTCACGCCCGAGCAGGTGCGGCACGCTGCGCGGAGAGTCGTCGGCGAGCGTGTTTTGCGCCGCCAGATATCGGAATTGCAGGATCGGCTCGACGAATCGGAAGGGGAAGCGACGTTCGAGACCCGAAGCCCATTGTATTCCGCATTTCTGCAGACCGCGCTGCGCGCCGCCGCCTCGGATAGTGTGCTCTTGCTGCGCGGCGAAAGTGGCACGGGTAAGACCGTGCTCGCGCGCTGGATTCGCCAGCATAGCCGCCGCGCAGATCGTCCATTCGTAACTGTGCACTGCCCGATGCTTTCGAGCGATCTGATGAGCAGCACTCTCTTCGGCCACAAGAAGGGAGCGTTCACGGGCGCCGTCTCAGATGTCGTCGGCAAGGTTCAGACGGCGGAGGGCGGCACTCTTTTGCTCGACGAGGTTGCGGATTTGAACGCCGATGCGCAGGCGCGCCTACTTCGTTTTCTCAACGATCGGCGATTCGAGCGCCTCGGCGAGGCAACGGAGCGCAAGGCCGATGTGCGCCTGATCACGGCGACGAATCGATTGCTGGAAGACGAGGTCAAGGCCGGGCGATTCCGCGAGGATCTTTTCTTTCGGTTAAATGTGATTGCGTTGACAGTCCCCCCGCTTCGCGAACGGCGCGAGGACCTGTTGCCTCTCGCGCAGCACTATCTGCACTTCTTCGAGCGCCGGCAAGGTCGGCCGCATCTCTCGTTTTCCCAGCGATGCGTGGAGGCGATCGCTGGCTACACGTGGCCGGGGAATCTGCGCGAACTGCGCAATGCCGTGGAGCGGGCCGTGATTCTCTCGCCCTCGAGCGTGCTCGAACCGCAAGACCTGGGGTTGCAGACCTCGGTTGACGAAGCGGCACCCGAGACCGCCTTCGCCGGTGCGGAAGATGGGGCGCAAGGCCGCCACTCGACACCAATCCTCGGCGAAGATTTTTCGATCGAGGAAATTGAGCGCGAGCACATCGCACGCGTCGTGGCGCACTCACCGTCATTCGAAGCCGCCGCCCAAATCCTGGGAATCGATCCCACAACGTTGCAGCGCAAGCGCAAACGCTACGGCCTCGCGTGAAGGCGGACGGCACGGATCATTGGCGATGAAGATTACGCATCTTCAGACTCGATTCATTCTCGCCGGCGGTTCTCTGCTGCTGATGACTGTGTTGTCGGGAATCTGGAGCGCTTTCACTTTCGCTCATCTGAGCAAGGCCGCCGGCAAAGCGTTACAGACGAGCCGCGATGTCACCGATCTGACCGCCATTCTCTCCAACGCGCTCGAGCGCGAGGATGACGCGATCCTGCTGGTGCTAAACGGAGATCGAGAAAAAGGTCAGCAGGAGCTACGCGACGAACGCCGACGTTTCAACATCGCCTACAAAGACCTGCTCGGGACCCTGACTCAGCCGAATGAGAAGCGCGCGTTGCTCGCGCTCGGGCGCGACGCCGGTCGCTACCGCGCCGCCGGCGACGGCGTGCTCAATGCCGCGGGGCAGCCCGATTGGGCTGCGACCTACCTGCAGCGTGTGAATCCCGCGCTCCGACAGGCCGTCGCCGATTGCGCGGCGATTCGCGAACTGAACTTCCGATCGATGCGCGCGGCGGCGACTCTGGCGCGCGACGAGGCGTGGGGCGCCACGATCATGGTGACCTTCATCTCGGCGATTGCGCTCGTCATCTCGTCGTTGATCGCGGTGCTGCTCGCGCGCTCTGTACTGATCCCGATCCAGGAGCTCAGCAGCTCGGTGGAAGCTATCCGCACCGGTGATTTCGATCGCCGGGTGCAGACGATTACTGACGACGAACTGGGCCGCCTCGGCGCGGGATTCAACCGGATGGCGGAGGCGCTCGCGGAGTTCCGCCGCTCGAATCTGAGCGAAGTGCTGCGCGCCAACGAAACACTCGAGGCAACGATAGCGGCGCTGCCCGACGCAGTTATCGTCATCGATCCCGAGGCCAAAATCGTAACACTCAATCGCCTTGCGCGTGCGTTGATGCGGGCAACCGGCGCCGAGAACGCAAGCCGGCTCGAGGAGCTGCCGCTGCCGGCGTCGGATATCGGAGCGATCGGAAGGGCGCTGAGCGGCGAAAGGCAAAGCGAGATGAGATCCGACTTCAATCGTGCGCTGACAGTTTCGCTTGATGGCCGTCAAAGCAAGTTCATCCTGACGGCGGTTCCGATTCCCGAGTTCTGGCCGAAGAAGTTTGGCGCGGCGGCGATTCTGAGCGACGTCACTGATTTCGCACGACTCGATGAGTTGCGGATGGAGTTAGTTGCGGTCGCATCTCACGAGCTGAAGACGCCCCTGACCACGCTCAGGATGAACCTTATGCTGCTGGGCGAGCGAGCCGAAAACCTGAGTGCGCGACAGCATGAAATACTTTCCACGGCTCTGATTGGTTGCCAGGAACTCGCGGCGACAATTGACGAACTTCTCGACCTCACGCGAATCGAGGCTGGTCAGCTCCGGCTCGCGCGCGATGTGATTGACCTTTACGGCGTGATCGACCGGTCGGTCGCGTCGCTCCGGCAACGGTTCGAGGATGCGTCGATCACGGTCAAGGTTGAGTCGGTGTACCGTCCGGCTCGAGTGATTGGCGACCCGGCGCGGCTCGGGATGGTCTTCACCAACCTGCTGAGCAACGCGCTCAAGTACACACCGCGCGGCGGCACCGTTTCGGTCACCGTTGGCGCGGCACCGGCGAACAATGGCGGCGGCTCCAAGGTTCATGTCGTCGTGAGTGATACTGGTGCTGGAATTCCGCCGGAATTCAGGGAACGCGTTTTCGAAAAATTTTTTCGGGTGGAGCAGCAGAACGGCCGCCTCGCAACGGGAACTTGGGGCGCGGGAATAGGGCTCTACCTATGCCGCCAGATAATCGAGGCGCATGGCGGAACGATCTCATGCAACATCGGCAACGAGGGTCATGGAACCACGATTGATATGATACTGCCGACCGCGGATTTGCCCGCGTAGCGTGCCCGCGTTTTCGCAGCATTGTGAGATCGTCAGGGCGAAATACCGGACTGCTCAAAATGTCATCAGGCAAATTGCCTGAACGCTTGAGCGCGGCCTTCGGCAATCGACTAAATCATTGCTGGCGCTTTCCCGCTGATCCCTCGCGCTGTGCGCCTGAAGCGTGGTTCCGCCCGTCGCGGGGGTTGCCGACGGCAGATCGTGCGCGGAGGTCGGATGGCACGTCATTTGTAATAAGCTCTCTCAGATGCAACGCGGATTGCGTAAATTCAAGAAGGAGGTAACGGACGATGTCAGTGCTCGGCGTTCTTCGCACCAGAGTCCGTTCCTCGATCCGCAAGGCGCTTCGAGGTAACGAGGCCGTACATACCCGGGAAATTGAGCGTGCGGCGATGAAGCTAAGGTTCGCGATGCCTTGGGGGCATTGGGGAAACGCTGAGACTGCGAGTAGCGTCCTGCCGCGATGCAGCAAGTAGGGGTCTGACGCTCTCAGAGTTCGTTTGGCTCACATCCTGCGGAAACATTCTCGTAACTCGGAATTTTCTATGGTCGCGCGAGGTCGCGCGATCGTATCGCCCGACACGATGGCAGACTGCGGATGCTCGCAACCGGCGCTCGGGAGCGCCGCCATAGCTTGTGCGCACGGAACGACAACGCAAAAAGAGCGTAGCGCGATTCGGAATCGTTTCGATCTTTGCTATTTACCTGTACTGACCGGCGAGGAAACCGCAAATGACCAGGACACGGACCTTGCGACCGCCACTTTGCGTTATCTGTTTGGTGGTGGCCGCGTTGATTGCGACGTCAGGCTGCAACGGGTCGCCGCGAGCGAGCGAATCTGGCGGGCAGCCGGAGATTCAGCTTCCGACGCTCGTTCACGAAGCTGGAAAGCCCGAGATGATGTCGCTTGCTCCGCAGAGCGTCCCGGGCCTGACGTTTACAACCATCAAAACCGTCGAGCTTCCCGGCACGCTTCTGACATCGGGGCAGGTCACTTTCGATGATCGTCGCGTGGCAAATATCATCTCGCGCGTAGCAGGGCGTATCGAGGAAGTTCGAGTCTCGCAGTGGGACTATGTTCACCGCGGCCAACCAATAGCGACGCTCTATAGCCCGGACATCATGACTGCGGAGGCTGAGTACCTGCAATCCACGCTGATGGTCTCGAAGCTCCACGGCACGGAGGACAATGACTTCGG
>JASHQJ010000184.1 GCA_030037595.1 Candidatus Binataceae bacterium | reverse complement strand
GTAAGGCGAAGCGCCATCGAAACTCCGCGCGGACGGCCAATCGGCGTGTTCGATTCGGGTATCGGTGGTCTCACCGTGCTCAAGGCGCTTATCGACGTGCTGCGCGGCGAGGACTTTATATACTTGGGCGACACTGCCCGCCTGCCCTACGGTACGAAGACGCCCGAGGTCATCAAGCGCTATTCGAAGGAGAACACCGAGTTCCTACTGGCCAAGGGAATCAAGATGCTGGTGATCGCGTGCAACACCTCGAGCGCGGTCGCGCTGGAATCGATCGCCGAGCGCACGATGGTGCCCGTGATCGGCGTGATCGAGCCGGGCGCGCGCGCGGCGGTGAAGGCCTCGCGCACTGGCAAGATCGGCGTGATCGGCACCGAGGCGACGATCGCGTCGGGCGCCTACACCCGCGCGATTCAGGCGATCAGACCTGACGCGGAAATCTACACGCGCGCATGCCCCTTGCTGGTGCCGCTCGCCGAGGAGGGATGGACCGACAACCAGGTCGCCGAGCTGACCGTCGAGCACTATCTCGAGAGCCTGAAACAGAGTGGAATTGACACTCTGCTGCTTGGATGCACCCACTATCCGCTGCTGACGGCGATGTTCAGGCGGGTGCTCGGTCCGCGCGTCAAGATCGTGGATTCCGCGCGGGCGACTGCCGCCGAGGTTCGCGCTCGGCTCGCAGCGCTTCATCTCTCGACGCGCGACATGCGCGGGAGCCAGAGTTTTTTCGTGACCGAGACTCCGGATCGATTCGTTCGTGTGGGACGCAGGTTCCTCGGCCCGCAGGTCGAATCCGCCGTGCGGATCGAGCGCTAGCAAGTCCTCTCTCGCTTGGATTCGATTCAGGGTAAAATAGCGGATTGAATTTAAAGACATGCGACCATTCCGCCCGCGAAGTGGCGGGCGGCCGCGGGAACCTGTTCTGACATGGCCTCATCCTTATCGACAGTTGCACGGAAAATCTTCGGCTCGAAGAACGACCGCGATGTAAAACGGCTGCGCTACCAGGTCGATGAGATCAATCGTCTCGAGGACGAGATCTGCAAAGAGACCGACGATCAACTGCGCGCGCGAATCGCCGAGTGGAAGGCGCAGCTCAGCGCAATCGAGGATCGCGAGGAACGCGAAGACGCGATGCTCGACGTGCTGTCTCCTGTCTTCGCCGTGGTGCGCGAGGCGGCCAAGCGCACGCTCGGCCAGCGCCACTTCGACGTCCAGCTGATCGGCGGGATGGTGCTGCATTCGGGCAAGATCGCCGAGATGAAGACCGGCGAAGGCAAGACCCTTGTCGCTACCCTCCCCGCCGTGCTCAACGCGCTCGCCGGGCGCGGCGTGCACGTGGTCACCGTCAACGACTACCTGGCCCGGCGCGACTCCGAGTGGATGGGCCGCGTGTACAACTTCCTGGGCTTAAGCGTCGGCGTGGTCGTGCATGGCCTCACCGATCAGCAGCGCAAGGTCGCCTACAACGCGGATATCACGTACGGCCAGAACAACGAATTCGGCTTCGATTACCTCCGCGACAACATGAAGTTCAATATCGAGGACTACGTCCAGCGCGAGCATAACTTCGCGATCGTGGACGAGGTTGACTCGATCCTGATCGACGAAGCGCGCACGCCACTCATCATCTCGGGCGCGTCCGAGGAATCGACCGACACCTACTACGTCGTCGATCGCGTGATGCCGCGGCTCAAGAACGAGGACCACTACACGATCGACGAGAAGATGCGCACGGTCGCACTCACCGAGGACGGCGTGACGCGGGTCGAGCAGTTGCTCGGAATCGATAACCTTTACGACCCGCGCAACATTCTGCTGCTGCATCACTGCAACCAGGCGCTGCGCGCGCACACGCTCTACAAGCGCGACGTCGATTACGTGGTCAAAGAGGGCGAGGTCATTATCGTCGATGAGTTCACGGGGCGACTGATGCCCGGGCGGCGATGGAGCGACGGACTGCACCAGGCGGTCGAGGCCAAGGAGAACGTCAAGATCGAGTCCGAGAACCAGACCCTCGCGACCATCACGTTCCAGAACTACTTCCGCATGTACAAGAAGCTCGCCGGCATGACGGGCACGGCGGACACCGAGTCGGTGGAGTTCAAGGAAATCTACAATCTCGACGTGGTCGTGATTCCGACCAACATGCCGATGATCCGCGTCGATAATCACGACGTCGTGTTCAAGACCGAGGACGAAAAGTTCGACGCCGTGATCGAGGAAATCAAGGATTGCCACGAGCGCGGCCAGCCGGTCCTCGTCGGCACCGTGTCGATCGAAAAATCAGAGCGCGTCGCCGACAAGCTCAAGGGCACCGGGGTCAAGTTCCACGTGCTGAACGCGAAGAATCACGAGCGCGAGGCTGAGATCGTCGCGCAGGCGGGACGCTTCGGCGCGGTCACGATCTCGACGAACATGGCAGGCCGCGGCACGGATATTGTGCTCGGCGGCAACGCCGAGTTCATGGCCGCGGCGGAAGCGGGCACCAAGGACCCCGCGGACACGAACTTCCAGGCCGCGCTCGCCAAGTTCAAGGAGCAATGCGCGAACGAGCGCGAGCAGGTGCTCGGAGCCGGAGGTTTGCATATTCTCGGCACCGAACGGCACGAGTCGCGCCGCATCGATAATCAGCTTCGTGGCCGATCGGGACGTCAGGGCGACCCGGGCTCGTCGCGTTTCTACATGTCGCTCGAAGACGACCTGCTGCGCATCTTCGGCGCCGATCGCCTAAAGGGCCTGATGGGCCGCATCGGCATGGAGGACGGCGTCCCGATCGAGCATCGATGGATCTCGCGCGCGATCGAGAACGCGCAAAAGAAGGTCGAAGCCCACAACTTCGACATCCGCAAGCATCTCCTCGAGTACGACGACGTGATGAACAAGCAGCGCGAGGTAGTTTACCATCGCCGCCGCGAGCTGCTCGGCGGCGCCTCGCTCAAGGAAGACGTGCTCGACATGTGCGACGCGCTGGTCGAGGAGATCGCCGCCGCGCACGGCGACCCGGAAGTCGATCCGCGCGAATGGAACTGGAAGGCGATCGATGACGCCTTTTTCCAGCAGTTCAAGTCCCACCCGGGCTTCACAGTGAACGACGGCCCAGAAGGAAATCCGATCAACTCCGCCGACGATTTGACCGAAGTCGCGATCGACCGCATGCACAAACTATACGACCAGCGCGAGGCCGAGTTCACCGAGCCCGTGATGCGCCAGATCGAAAAGGTCATCATGCTGCAGACGCTCGACTCGCTCTGGAAGGACCATCTGCTCGCGATGGACCACATGAAGGAGGGCATCGGGCTACGTGGCTACGCGCAGCAGAATCCGCTCGTCGAATATCAGAAGGAAGGCTTCACGATGTTCGAGGAGCTGATGTCCACTATGCAGCACGACGTCGTGGAGAAGGCCTTCTCGGTGCAGGTGCGGCGCGAGCAGGACGTCGAGCAAATCCAGCAGCAGCCCAAGCCGCAGCGCGTCGTGATGAGCCACGGCGGCGAGACGCAAACCTCGCAGCCCGAGCCGGCCAAGCGCGATGTGGACAAGGTGGGACGCAACGATCCGTGTCCGTGCGGCTCCGGCAAGAAGTACAAACGCTGCCACGGCAAGTAGCGGAATGACGCAACCGCGGTTAAGTCACGCCCGCTGAGCTAGGCCCCCTGAATTTCTACACTCGTTGAAGGACGCCCTCACCCGCTGTCGGATTCGAAAACGAATCCGACAGCAGCCTCTCCCAGTGTGTGGCCTCCGCCTGCGGCGTCCGCCGCGGGCGAGGCTGTTCGGAAGAGGCAACGATGGATTCGCGCAAAGTGCTTGCAACAGCCTCTCCCTCCGGGAGAAGGCCGATGCGAGCGAACGAAGTGAAGCGAGCATCGGGTGAGAGCCAAGCTCCAACCGCGCGCGACGATGCCTCCTCGTTTCGTTTGCTCTCACGGCGGGCGCGCGTATAGTCGGCGCTCGGAGGTTTCCCCACGATGCCCGTTGAACTCGCGCCCGCGCGCGTGCGCGGCTTTCGCTTCTCCGGCGTAAGCGCCGGACTCAAGACCAGGGAGGGCGCGCTTGATCTCGGCCTGATCGTCGCCGACCAGCCCGCATCCGCCGCCGCGGTATTCAGCGCCAACCTGGTGAAAGCCGCGCCTGTCTATGTTACCCAGGACCGCATCCGCGCCGGTTCGCTTCAGGCGGTAGTCGCCAACTCGGGATGCGCCAACAGCTTCACCGGCAAGCCTGGGATGAAGCTCGCGATCGACTCCTGCGCCGCGGTCGCCGCGCTGATCGGATGCCGCCCGCAACTCGTTGTGCCGTCGTCCACCGGCGTGATCGGTCATCTCTACGACTTTCAGAAATTCGTAACTGGCGCGGCCCGCGCGAAAAACGAACTGAACGAGGACGGCCTCGGCGATTTCGCGCGCGCGATCATGACGACCGACACGCGGCCGAAAATCGCTTCGACCGCGCTTCGCCTCGGCGGCGCGAGCGTCACGATCGCGGGCGCGGTCAAAGGCGTCGGCATGATCTCACCGCAGCTGGCCACGATGCTCGGCTATCTCGTGACGGATGCCGCCGTGCCGCCCGTGCAGCTTAAGCGCTCGCTCAAAGCCGCGCTGCCGACGAGCTTCAACGCGATCACGGTTGACGGCGACATGTCGACCAATGACACCGTCATCGTGATGGCGAGCGGCGCAGCGGGAAACGGCAAACTCTCTGCGCGCGATACTGCCACGTTCGATCGCGCGCTGCGCGAAGTTTCCGAAGCGCTCGCGCGCGAGCTGGTGCGCGACGGCGAGGGCGCAACCAAGCTCGTCGGCGTGGAAGTGCGCGGCGCGCGAACCGCCGCCGACGCCGAGCGCGCGGCGCGTCAGATCGCCAACTCGCCATTGGTGAAGACTGCATTCTTCGGCAACGACCCCAACGTCGGAAGAATCCTGATGGCGGCCGGATCGTCGGGCGCCTATGTCGAATCAGAACGCCTGGTGCTCTGGATCGGCGGCGTCAAGGTCGCTGCCGGCGGGCGGCTTCTGACGGAGGCCCTCGCCGAAGCGGGAAACAAAATGCGCGAGCGCGAGTTCGACGTTCGCCTTGAGCTCAGGCTCGGCAAGGCCGCGGCGAAGATCCTCACCTGCGATCTCAGCTACGACTACGTGAAGATCAACGCGGAATACACGACCTGACGCGCGGTTGCGCTGCGTCGCGCACCCTCAATAGAATTCCGCGCGAGAGCGGAGGTAAACCGACGTGGCAAACTTCGTGAAAGTCGCGAGCGTCGCCGACGTTCCGGCCGGCACCGGCAAAGTCTGCGACGCCGCGGGCAAGCAGGTCGCGCTCTTCAACGCGGGCGGCAAGTTCTACGCGATCGACAACACCTGCAAGCATCGCGGCGGCCCGCTTGGCGAGGGCGAGCTCGACGGCACAACGGTCATCTGCCCATGGCACGGATGGGAATACGACATCACGACGGGCGCCAACCTCGATGATCCAAACGTCAAGCTCGGATGCTATCCGGTCAAGGTCGAAGGCAACGACGTGATGGTCGAAGTCTAGCGATTGAATTTCTTACCTAGGGAAAAGAGAGTCACTCCGAGCGCTGCGCGAGGAATCTGAGGCGGCCAAGGAGAGCGGGCGGGGACGCCCGCGTCGTCTTGCTCTCAGCCCATCACTACTAGTCAGCGGTGACCTCCTCTTGTCATCCTGAGGCATGGAGGAGGATCGAATTCCTCGCCCGTTGCTTCCCTTACGGGAGAGGAATTCAAGGCACCGTCGAGGGGTTCCCGCGTTGGCGGGCGATAGAGAAGCAAGAAGTGCGCAAACTCTTAGCGGGCGGCGAAGAGCCGTCCCGCGAAGTAAGTCGCTGCCCCCGCCGCGATTCCGGTCAACATGCTTTCAAGCCCGCTCCTCCACCAGCGGCGCGCCGTGATGATGGTCTTGATGGCTCCCACAGCGAACAAGACCAGCACCGTGATGATCGCCGACGCGATCAGCCCTTGTGCCGGTTCGATGAACAGATACGGTCCGACCGGCACCGCGGCACCGACGAGGTAAGCGAACCCCACCATCAGCGCGGATTTGATCGGCGACTCAAACGAGCTTTCGTTGAAGCCGAGCTCCTCGCGCATCATCACGTTGCTCCAGCGCTCGGGCTCGCCCGTGATGTGCTTGACGATGTCGTCGAGAAGGTTGCCGGTAAAGCCCTTGGCTGCGTAGATTTCGCGGATTTCGTCGCGCTCACGGTCAGGAAATTTCTCGATTTCGTCATGTTCGCGCGCGATCTCGCTCAGGTAGAACTCGATCTGCGAGCGCGCCGAGATAAACGCGGCGAGGCCCATCGAGATCGCGCCGCCGAGCATCTCCGCGAGTCCCGCCATCACGGCAATATTGCCGGTCGTGAACGCGCCAGCCACACCTGAGGTGACAGCGAACGACGCGACGAGGCCGTCGTTGAGGCCGAGCATAAGGTCGCGAACCCAGGTTCCGCCGGCGGCGTGAACCTTCTCGGTGTGGTGGTCGTATTCGCGTCGGCGAATCGCAAGAGCCATCGAGGATATCCGCCCTTGTTGTGGGCCGCGAGAACGGCGCCTTCAGCGTCTCACTCGGACTTGCCCACTCAGAATTTGATGCCGTCGGCGACGCCGAATTTCGATTTGGCCGCGCAGCGCTAGAATTTCGTGCACGATTCGCCGCGCCTCGCGCCGCTCAGGCCGGCCGCCTAGATAACTGTACAAAAAATCCAGGCGAGAAGCGCGACACATGAAGCGCCCGATGCTGCAATCGAGATGCACCAGGTTGATGAGGCGCTGGCGCTCGGGAACCTTGCCGCTTTGTCGAAAATCCTCGAGGTCGAGGAAATAAACCTTGAAGCCGGCGGCTAGGTCGTCGGCGACCATGATGTTGGTCTCCTGCAGATCGCGCGTGTAGATGCCTGCGTCGTGGCATCGCCGGACCAGGGCCGCGACCGCGTCGGAGATGCGCTTGCGACGGCGGACGTCGCGCGCCTTGATGCCGCCCGGGCCGAGCGCGAAGCGGCTCAGCGTGTCGGCGTCCTCGAGCGCCTCGCTCATGAGGAAACTCGCGCGCACGGCGCCGAAATGACGGAGTTCCATGGCAGCGAGCATCTGCGGATGCGGCAGATTCGCGCCTTCGAGAATCCGCGCGCCGCTTACCGCGCGCTCGGCACGCGATCCGGTGATCCGCTCGAGGAGGCCGATGAGCCACGATCGCGGCGCGGTGCGCTTGATGAACACGCGGCCGCCTCGCGGAACCTCTATGATTCCGGCGAGCGTCCGCGCTTCGTCCTTGCGTTTCGAGAACGCCGGCAACGCGATCAGCTCGTCCGCATTCCTGATCGCATCAGCATACTCCGCGGAGCGCGCGTAGATTACAGCCGGGCGCATCGCGCAGTCATCCGCCGGCGGACTGGCGAATCGTAGGTTACTGTTTCCCTCGAACGATCAGCTGGCCGCCGACGTGCGCCGGATGGAGCTGGCAGTAATAGGGAAAGACGCCGGCCTTGTCGGCAACAAACGTAATCGTCTTGGGCTGGCCGCGGGTTATGACCTCGGCGATGTTGTAGCCGGGAATCGTGAAGCCGTGAGTAACGTCGGCGCCGGGCACCTGGTTCTTCAGCGTGAGCTTCACCCTGTCGCCCTGGTTGACCACGATCGTGCTCGGCAGCCAGAACTTGACGTCGTCGATCAGCACCGATACCAGAGTGAAGTTGACGGTCCCGCCTTCCGCCGCGGCGCCTGCGGCCGAGGGCTGAGCCTCCGCCGCGATTCCAAGGCGCGCACCCGCGCCGATCATCATCGCTCCCGCGACTGCCACAATCGTCAATGTCCTGAGCCACTTGGTCCGCATTAAGATTTTCTCCCGTTCGATGTTTTTTAGATATTCAAGCTTCGCGTTCGCCGCGCTCAACCATTGAACTGCTTCGCGAGGCGCCGCCAGTCCGCGTCGTCGATCCCCGCGCGATAGGGAATGTAGAACGCGACGCGATCGAGCAGACCCGCGTAGCGCTTCTTCACCTTTTCGCCGATGTCCTCGTAGTTGCCGGTCACCGAATAGATGTCGAGCATCTGGTCGGTGATTTCTTTCGCCATCCCACCCCAGTCGCCCTTGGCGGCCTTCTCGTTGAGGCGCGCCGACACTTCGCCGAAGCCGTGGGTATCGAGCACGACCTTGTAGGTTCGGGTCGAGGCGTAGAATGCGATCTGCTGGCGCACGCCCTCGCGCGCGCGGTTAATCTCTTCCTGGTTCTTGCCGACGATCACGAAGGCCGTGGTCGCGACGGTGAAATCCTTGCGATTGCGGCCTGATTTCTTCAGGCCCGCCTCGACGTGCGGCATCACGAACTCACGGAGATACTTGGGTGAGTTGAACGGATGTGCATGCAGGCCGTCGCATAGCTCGCCCGCAAGCTTGCAGATGTGCTCGTTCACGCCGGCGATATAAATCGGGATGTTCGGATAGTTGTGTTTGGGTGGAGTGAAAAACGGCGTCATCAGCGAGAAGTTGTAATACTTGCCCTGCACCGAGAGCTTCGAGCCGCCTTCGGAGAAGCTTTTGAAAATCGCGCGCAGTGATTGGATGTATTCGCGAAGGCGAGGCACCGGCGCCTCCCACTTGGTGCTGAAGCGCCGCTCGATGTGACCCTTGACCTGGGTGCCGAGGCCGAGGATGAAGCGGCCTTCGGATAAGCCCGCGAGATCCCACGCCGAATACGCGGTGACCATCGGGCTTCGTGGGAATGCGATCGCAACCGCGGGACCCATCTTGATTTTCTTGGTGTGCTCGGCGATTAGCGCCGCCGGGATGAAGCCGTCGTTGCCGGCTTCCGCCGTCCAGATCGCATCAAAGCCTGCCTCTTCTGCGGCGCGCGCGGCGGCCGGAATATCGCGCAGATTGCGGGTCGAAAGACCAGTATCGAGCTTCATTGATCAATTCTCCTTGAGGGCGTCGAAGGCTCCGGTCGCGAAATCGTAACAAAGCACGGCAGCGGCGTGAAAGTCCCTCACGCATCAGCGCGCGGCGGCGCGTTCCGCGATTACTTTCATCAGGCG
>JASHQJ010000183.1 GCA_030037595.1 Candidatus Binataceae bacterium | reverse complement strand
TCAGCTTGTTCGGCGCAGGCCTCGCCACGCGCCTCGTCACGCAGATGTACTTTCCGGGCGACCCCCTGCTCGCACTCGATCCGATTTTTCAAAGTGTGCCCGACGAAGCGGCGCGCCATCGTTTAATTGCGAAGTTCGATCTCGATGTGACGCAGCCCGATTATGCGCTTGGTTACCGATTTGATTTTGTACTGCGCGGCCGCGACGCGACGCCGATGGAATCGTAAATGGCTCAGCCCACCAGCTCACAAACCGTTGGTCCGTTTTTCAGCTGCGCGTTGCTGCGCGATCCGTTGAATGATCTCGTGCGGCCCGAGACGCGCGGCGAGCGAATCACGATCGTGGGCCGCGTACTCGACGGCGATGGCGTTGCGGTTCCTGACGCTATGATCGAAATCTGGCAGGCCAACGCCGATGGCCGCTATCGTCATCCCGAGGACAAACAGGAGGCGCGGCTTGATCCTGCCTTCGAGGGATTCGGGCGCGCGGGCACTGACGCGAACGGCGCGTTTCGTCTCAGCACGATCAAACCCGGTGCAGTGACCGGCCGCGGAGCGAAGCTCCAGGCGCCGCATATCAATGTCACGGTGTTCGCGCGCGGCCTGCTCAACCATCTGAACACGCGCATCTACTTTCCCGATGAGGCGCTCAACGCGACCGACGAATGGCTGCAGGCCGTTGATGCAGCGCGGCGGCACACTCTGATCGCGAAATCCGAGGCTGCTGCGGGCGCGCGCGTCTTTCGCTTCGATATTATGCTACAAGGCAAGGACGAGACGGTCTTTTTCGATTTCTGATTTCGGCGCGCGCCGCCATTCACGATGCCATCACTGCCGATCGATTCCGAGATAGAGGGCGCGAATTTCGGCACTTCCGAGATGCGCGAGCTGTTCTCGGATCCGGCGTACATCCGGTTCATGGTTGAAGTCGAAGCGGCGCTGGCGCGGGCCGAGGCGCGACTGGGTCTGATTCCTGCTGCCGCCGCCGATGCGATCTCCGGCGTCGCGAAATTCGCGAAGCTGGATCTCAGTTATATCGCCGCAAGCACTGGCAGGGTCGGCTATCCAGTCGTCGCCCTAGTCAAGGAAATTGGACGTATCGCCGGCGAACATGCGGCGCGTTACATCCATCTGGGTGCGACCACGCAGGACATCACCGACACCGCGGCCGTCCTTCAGATTCGAAACGCGATTGCGCTTCTGCGCAGCGACCTGATTTCGATTGAGCGCGCGCTCGGCGCTGTCGCGAAACGTTATCGCGACACTCCCATGGCGGGGCGCACGCATCTTCAGCAGGCGGTGCCGATTTCGTTCGGATTCAAATGCGCGGTCTGGGCGGCGCCGCTCCTCGCGCATCTGGAACGTCTCGACCAAGCGTCGCGCCGAATTCTCGTTGTGCAGTTCGGTGGCGCTGCAGGGACGCTCGCGCTGCTTGGAGGCGACGGCGTTAAGGTGATGGAGGCGTTGGCGCGCGAACTCAAGCTCGGCGTTCCACTCGCGCCGTGGCATTCCGCGCGTGATGGCTTCGCCGAGATAGCGACGATTCTCGCGCTTATCTGCGGAAGCCTCGGCAAGATCGCCCTCGACGTTTCACTGCTCGCGCAATCCGAAGTTGCAGAGCTCAGCGAGCCGTTCGAGAAGGGCCGCGGCAGCTCGAGCACGATGCCGCAGAAGCGCAACCCGATTTCGTCCGAATACGTTATCGCCGCCGCGCGCGGCGTTCATGCGCTCGCTCCGTTGATGCTCACCTCGATGGTGGGCGACCATGAGCGCTCGACCGGCGCGTGGCAGAGCGAGCGGCTCGCGCTGCCCGAATGCTTCGTGCTCACGGCTGGAGCGCTTGCGCGTGTGCGCTCGCTCGCCGCAGGGCTCGTCGTCGATCCTGGCAGGATGCGGGCGAACCTCGATGCCGACGGCGGCCATATCATGGCCGAGGCCGTTTCATCTGCTCTGACAGCCGTTGTGGGACGCGCCGCCGCGCACGACGCCGTCGAGCGGGCGAGTCTCCGCGCCGTGCGCGAGCGCAAGTCGCTGCGCCAGGCTCTTCTCGATGACGAAGAAATCCGTCCGCACTTTTCCGATGCGGAGATCGACCGCGTGCTCGATCCCACAAACTACCTCGGCTCGGCAGGCGAATTCGTGGATCGAGTCATAGCCAGAATCACAAGTCTGAAGTGACCGAACGCATACGAACACAGATTGGAATCGTTGGCGGCGGTCCGGCCGGCCTGATGCTCTCGCATCTGCTGCACCTCGCGGGAATCGAGTCCGTTGTCGTCGAGGCGCGGAGCCGCCAGCACGTCGAGGAGCGCGTGCGCGCCGGAGTGCTCGAGCAGGGCACCGTTGACCTGATGATCGCGAACGGCGTCGGCGAACGGCTTAAGCGCCAGGGCCTCGTGCATCGCGGGATCGAAGTTCGCTTCGACGGCGGTGGCCATCGAATCGACCTCAGCGAGCTGACCGGCGGCCGCACGATCATGATCTACGGCCAGAACGAGGTCGTGAAAGATTTGACCGACGCGCGGATCGCCGCCGGTGGACAAATCTTCTTCGAGTGCGACGACGTAAGGGCCGCCGGTCTCGACGCGAAGCCATCGATCACATTCATGAGCGCGGGAGAGTTGCACGAGGTCACTTGCGACTTCATCGCGGGATGCGACGGCTTCCACGGTGTATGCCGCCCGTCGATTCCAGCCGGCGCGCTCACCACATACGAACGCGTCTATCCTTTCGCCTGGCTGGGAATCCTCGCTGCAGTTGCGCCGTCTTCTGACGAACTCATCTATACCAGCCACGAGCGCGGCTTCGCGCTGCACAGCATGCGGTCGCCGGAGCTCACGCGGCTCTATATTCAATGTGCACCCGACGAACCAATCGAAAACTGGCCCGACGAAAAAATCTGGGACGAGCTGAGCCGACGCTTTGCGACGATCGACAACTGGCAACTGCACCGCGGTCCGATCACGCAGAAGGGCATAACGCCGATGCGGAGTTTCGTCGTCGAGCCGATGCAGTACGGCAACCTTTTTCTCGCCGGTGACGCGGCGCATATCGTTCCGCCGACTGGCGCAAAGGGACTCAATCTCGCAATCACCGACGTCCGCGTGCTCGCGCGCGCGTTCGAGGAGTTCTATCGCTCGGGCTCGCGAGTCTTGCTCGACGGATACTCCGCCACGTGCCTTCGCCGCGTGTGGAAGGTGCAGCGATTCTCCTGGTGGATGACCTCGATGCTGCATCGATTCGACGGTGACAGCGCGTTCGATCGCCGGCGCCAACATGCAGAACTCGATTACGTCACAAGCTCGCGCGCGGCCGCCACCTCGCTTGCCGAGAATTACGTCGGCTTGCCGATGGACCCGGTTTGATCCATGTCTAAGGCGCTGGCGGGGAGCCAGAAAGCTGAAACTAACCGACTGGATACAAATTTGGAGGCGGGCAAATGACTACTCTCTACGGAACCTCGCGATCGCGTTCAGCGCGATGTCTTTGGGCGCTCGAAGAACTCGGCGTGAAGTACGAACACGTCCCGATGCAGACCACCGAGGCGAAGTCGCCTGAGCATTTGAAGCGCAATCCCAACGGCCACGTGCCGGTGCTCGAGGAGGACGGCAACTACATTTGGGAGTCGATGGCGATCAATCTCTATCTCGCCGAAAAATACGGCAAGAATTCGCTCTGGCCATCCGACGTCGCCGGGCATGGCGCGGCCTACAAGTGGAGCTTCTGGTCGATGACCGAGGTCGAGCCTCAACTGATCGCGATCCTGCGCAACCGGGTGCTATTGCCAGAAGGGCAGCGCGACGAAAAGGCCGCGCAGGCCGCAGTCGAGGCGATCAAGACGCCGCTCAAGGTCCTCGACGAATCGCTAAAGGGCAGGGATTACCTGCTCGGCAACACGTTCACGATCGCCGATCTCAATGCCGCCGCCGTCTTAAGTTGGGCTGCGATGCTGCGGCTCGACTTGTCGTCGACGCCGACGGCCCAGGCATGGTTTCAGAAATGCCTCGGGCGGCCGGCGAATCAAAAAGTGCGCACGCTGAAATAGATTTGGTGGGCGGGCCGCGGGCGAAAACAGCGCCTGCGGCTCGTCTACGTGTCGATTGCATCAAGCCGCGCCGAACGGAAGGATAAAATCCGCGCCGCTCGGCGTCCACTTCGAAGGGAGGGTTCCGGCGATGGCCTTGCAAGTAACCTGGGATTCGAAGATCTGCATTCACTCCGGCAACTGCGTCAAAACTGTGCCGCAAGTCTTCAAAGTCGAAAACAAGAAGTTCCTGATCGATCCGTCCGCCGCCGATGACGACAAGGTGCGTGCCGCCGTCAAAGCATGCCCATCCGGGGCGTTGAAGATCCGCGAGTGACGGACGTTCAGGCCTGCCACAAAAAGCGGGGATTACCACGGCTTACGAAATTCGACCGCTGAGCTTCGCCGAGGTTCTGGATCGCGGATTCCGGATGGTCCGCGACAACTTCGCAGCGTTGGTCGGTACCGCGGCGCTGATGTTCATACCGTGGGGCGTGTTCGAGGCGCTCGGCCGCACTTCGCACATGTTCTCGACCCTCGGCACCATCTACCTGTTGTTGGTGAGTGTCATCTACCAAGCCGCGATCACGATCGCGGTCTCGAACTTGTACCTCGATCGTCCAGTGACGGTTGGGCTTGCCTACAGCGCGGCGCGTCCGATCCTGCTGCCGATGATCGGTACCTACCTGCTCTTTTACCTGCTACTCATCCTGGCCACTTTCGCACTGGTAATACCTGGCCTCTACTTCGGAGTATGCTGGTGCTTTCTCGCGCAGGTAATTATCGTCGAGCGGCGCTTCGGTATGGCGGCGCTCGCTCGCAGCCGCGCGCTGGTCAGCGGCAACTGGTGGTACACGTTTGGGATGGTTCTCGCGATCGGTCTCATTTCGCAAATTCCGGTTGCAGTGCTTTCCGCGCTCTGGTCAACGGTGCCTTTCTTCGGCCCGATCCTCGCCGGTGCCGTCGATTCGGTGACCGGCGCGTTCGGCGCCGCGGCGCTCACGATTTATTATTTCGAGCGGCGCTGCCGCGTCGAGGATTTCGATCTGATCTTTCTCGCCCAGCAAATCAGCGCGGAGACCGCCGTGCCACCCGCGTCGCCGCAATCAGGGAAGCCCAGCGTTGCCTGACCTCTCGGACCCTGCCGTTATCGAACTGACTCAGCAGATTCTGGCGCGGCCCGAATACGCCGACGCCAAGTCTCACTTCGCGCGCGATGCGATCATCCAGAAAATATTGGAGTGGCTCGCGAACCTGAACGGCCTGCGGTTCAGCAGTCCGGTCCTGTATTGGACCGTGTTCGCAATAATCGGTCTCGCGATGCTTGCGCTGATCGCGCATATCGTCTGGACGATCTCGATTGCGATGCGCGCGCCCATTCCCGAGGCGCGCACAACAACGCCCGCTCCCGCGCGCGATCTTGCCGCCGAAGCAGCGTCGCTCGCGGCAAACGGCCGCTACCTCGACGCCGCGCACCATCTGATGATCGCGAGCTTCCGCGCGCTCGGCGAGCGCGCGGTGATCGAGCTCAGGCCCGATCGCTCCAACCGCTGGATTCGCGCCGCGCTGCGCGACTCGCACCTGAGCCCCGAACTTACCTCAGAGCTCGACCTCCTGGTCGCCGAAACCGAGCATCGATGGTTTGGCGAGCGCGCCAACGATCGGTCGATTTACTCAAAGTGGCGCGCGGCCTTCGAGCGCCTTTCGACTCCCGCGGGGTGAGCCAATGCCGCGGCGAATCGTTGTCTCAGTAATCGCGGCGCTGCTGCTGATCTGCTTGCTGAACCTGTGGCTCGCGCCGGCCGCGTCGCTCAAGCAATCGAAAACCAGTTTTGGCGTGGGACCCTACGGCTACAAGGCATCGTACGATCTGCTGACGGAACTAGGATTCAACGTCGCGCGATCGCATATGCCGCCGCGCGATGTCGCTCACTCGCGGACCGTCTGGTACGTGTCGCCCGACTTCCTCGAACCTTTCAAGAACCAGGGTAAGGCGGAGGCGACCGAGGTACTAAAATGGATCCGCGCCGGCGGCACTGCGGTGGTTCTTGGCGGAATCGAGAGCGATTGGAAGCGTCTCGGAATCGATAGCGACACTTCTGTCACCGCGAACAGTTCGACGATCAGCGGCAGGATCGCGCGGGCGCATCGAGCGATTCCGATCGCAGGACTACTGAGATTCAAGTCCGCGCCCGAGGACGCGACCACGATTCTTACGTCAGGTGAGCAACCGTTCGCGTTCGTGATGAAACTCGGTGCCGGGCGGCTGATAGCTGTCGCAGACGGGGGATTCATCTTCAATACGAATCTCGGTGACGGTGACGCGAGCCTCTTGCTCGTTGACCTCGCCTCCGCGTTCGGGCCGCCGACATTCGACGAATGGTCGCACGGCATGGGCGCGAATGTTTCTCTGATCGCTACGCTTTTGGCCTCCCACGCCGTTCTGCCCGTCGCGATCGGCGTGCTCGCCCTGTTGCTCTGGATGCTCGAGCGGCGGACTTGGCCGCGCCGCACGCTCGACGACGCGGCCGACGCGCCCGCGCCGTCGGTATCCTCGTTTGTCGATTCCCTGGGCGTTCTCTACTCACGGGCAGGTGATCCTTCCGCGGTGTTCGAAGCGTATCGCAGCGGTTTTCTTCGTAGCCTGAGGAATAAGCTCTTCCCGCGCGCTGAGATTTCGGAAGAGGCGCTGATGAAGCGCCTTGCTGCCGATCGCTCGATGTCGGCTGAGACGCGCAGATGGTTGATCGACCGCAACCTGCCCTCAACCCAGGCAGAACTTGTAATCGCGGTGCGCGCGATCGAATCCTATCGCGGGACCGATACATGAGCGAGCAAGGCGCGAGAGATTCAAAGTGGGTGGCCGAGACTTTCAACGCGGCGCGCGCCGCCGTGTCGTCGGTGATTATCGGACAGGACGAGGCGGTGCGGCTTTCGCTCGTGACGATTCTTTCGTGCGCGCACAGTCTTTACGAAGGCGTGCCGGGAGTCGCAAAGACGATGCTGGTGCGGACGCTTGCCGCTACGCTCGGCATCCGCTTCGGACGCATCCAGTGCACGCCTGACCTTATGCCGAGCGACATTATCGGCACGCCGATCTTGCAGCCTGACCGCGGTGACTTCCGTTTTCGGCCCGGCCCGCTCTTCACCGATCTGTTGTTGGTCGATGAGATCAACCGCGCTCCCGCCAAGACACAAGCCGCGATGCTCGAGGCGATGCAGGAGCGGGCTGCAACCGTTGACGGCACGGCGTATCCGCTCGGCAAGTGGTTCACCGTGCTCGCGACGCAAAATCCGATCGAGCAGGAAGGGACTTATCCGCTGCCTGAGGCAGAACTCGATCGCTTCCTCTTCAAGGTCCGCATCGCCTACCCGAGCGCGCAGAATGAGGTTCGTATCGTCGCGACGCATCACGCCAATGATGCGCCACTAGCTCAGCTCGCGGCCTTGCTGGGTGCCGCGGAACTCAAAGCGGCGCGCGAGATCGCCGCACGGATTCTCGCGCGCGATGAGATCCTCGAGTATGCGGTAGCACTCGTGCGCGCGACGCGCGAGCATCCATCGATCGCTGTGGGGGCATCGCCGCGCGCCGCGCTCTGGATGGTGCGCGCGGCGAAATCATACGCGGCGCTCGAAGGCCGCGACTTCGTGTTGCCCGAGGATGTGCAGGCCGTCATCCGCCCGACGCTACGTCACCGCGTGGTGCTCGAGCCTGGAGCGGAGGTCGAGGGCATGAGCCCCGACGACGCGGTCGATGAAGTAGCACGTGGCGTGGCGGTCCCCCACTGATGCCTGGCGCAGAGAATCGCGAGGGCGCGCCGGCTGCGATTCGGCCGTCGCCGCGTCTTTCGAGCTGGACCGTGGTCGCCGCGGTGCTCGCGCTCGCGTCCGTCCCCGTCGGTTTTCTCTTTGTTCCTGCGATCGCATTCGCCGCGGCCCTCGCGATGCTCGCGTTTATCGATTGGCGCATCAGCCGCAGAGATCCACCGCCACGACTTGTGCGCGAGCTTCCGGAGCGCGTTGTTAAGGGCCGACCGGCGACTGTGACCTATCGAGTAAGCTCGACCAGCGTTCAATCGATTTCGATCCTCGACGAACTCGCTACAGATCTCGGCGGCGATATGCTGATCGAGAGGCAGGCGCTTGTTGCGGGCGCCGCGACAAGCACGCGCGAAGTCATTCCACGCCGGCGCGGCACGCACGATCTCGGCCCCACATACCTCATGTGGGATTCACGGCTGAAGTTCCTTCGCTATCGCTCGATCGCGCGGAGCGGCGGCAAGATCGCGATCCTGCCAACGGCATCGTCGCCGGAGCGTCGCGCCGCACTGAGTCATCGATCCATTCGCGACGAACTGGGTCTGAGGCCGCGGCCGGCGCGCGGTGAGGGCCGCGAGTTCGAGTCGCTGCGCGAGTATTTTCCCGGCGACGATCCACGCCGCGTCGATTGGCGCGCGACGGCGCGCCGCGGCCGGATGATGGTGCGTCAGTATCAAACCGAACGGCGGCATACGGTGATACTCGCGGTGGACACCGGCCGCCTGATGGCGGCGCAGGCGGAAGGCAACTCCAAACTCGACTATGCGCTCGATTGCGCGATCGCGCTGGCGCGCGCCTCGAAGGAATTCGGCGATCGCGTCGGCTTCATGGCGTTCGATCGCGAGCTCAGGCTGCTGATTCAGCCGCGCGGCGGAGTTGGCAGCCTTGGTGGCCTGGTCGAAGCGTCCGCGCGTCTCAAGGCGTCGCCGTTTGAGCCGAACTACCGCGTGCTGGCCGATACGCTCGCAATCCATCAGAAGAAGCGCGCGCTGATCGTCGTGCTCACCGACTTTGTTGAGGGCAGTGCCTCGCGGGAGCTCGAATCCTATCTTGGAGTGATCGCGCGCCGGCACGTGGTGCTGCTGGTTGCGCTGCGCGATCGCGTGCTTGCGGAGGTCGATCGGCGCGATCCGGGGATCACGCGCGACCGCATACATCGTAGACTTGCGCTGCAGGACCTGGTGGTCGAACGCGAGGCTGCGCTGGCGCGGATCGCCCGCTTCGGCGCTCAGACGCTCGACCTCGATCCCGCCGAAATCAACGCTCCGGTCTTGAATCGTTATCTCGCGGTGCGTCAGGCGAGCCTGCTCTGAGCAGCCATTCGAGGTCAATCGCGGGATGACGCCGCCCGAGGGCGCGCACGAAGAGGGTATAGGACGCGATCGCTGCGACCGCGAGCGCGGCAGCGGCGTATCGCGCTCCGAGTGATAAAGTCGATTGCCTGAGGAAGCTTTCTATCGCCGCCGCGACGATGAAGAGCGGCACCGACGCTGCGACCATCTGCAGTGCGGGCCTCACTGCCTCGCCGAGGGCGGCGCCGACGGTGCGGCGTCCCGGCGCGATCACGGCGCGCGCGATCAAGAGCCCGCCCGAAGCGCACAATATCACTGCCAGCAACTCGGGAATCGTATGCGGCAGAAGCCACGCCCAGAAGGTCATGGTGGTGCCGTCGCGCGAGAACAGCCAGGCGAACGCGCCGAGCATCAATCCGTTCTCGAACACTATGAGGATCGTGGGCACTCCGGCTAAAATGCCCGTGGCGAAGGCCATTAACCCAGTCTGCATGTTGTGAACGAAGAGACCGGCTGAGAACAGCGACTTCGTCCCCGCGGCCATCGAGGTATGCGAAAGAAAATCGATCCGCGCCTGCCTGGAGCTCTCGAACTGCTCGAGCTCGTCGGCCGGATACATCCACGACGGGACGAGTGCGTAGAGCGCGGCGGGCTTTTGGGCCACCAGCGTCGCGCCGACGATCGCACCCGCGATCAGAATGAGCGCCGCGATGGCTTGAACCCTGGCGGTCGCCGCGAGCGTGATCGGAAAATCGGCGAAGAAGAACTTGCGTACGCGGTGCGCGGGCGGCGTCGATACCTGCAGATGCGTGTAAGCGCGGACGCAGAGCGCGTTCAAGTATCGCACCGCTTCCGGATCGTTCGATCGCGAGCGCTGCATCGCAAGACGCGCCGAGCATACGCGATAAAGATGCGCCAGCTCGCGCAGCTCGGCGAACGAAAGCGGCCGCGCGATCCGCTCGGCGCGATCGAGCAACTCCTCGAGTCTCTCTTGTGCGATGCGGTCGCGCGCGATCACGCGGCGCGCGCGATATGAATCCGATTCCAAGCACCGACGATACTCCCACTCACCGGCTGCTATCTCCAGAGGGCGTGCGCCTCGATCTGCCGGTCGCGGGCCCCGCGCTGCGTATTCTCGCGTATGGAATCGACTTCGTGCTGCTGGTGGTGATCACTGTCGCGTTAATCGTCCTGACCTTCACCAGCCTTCCGATCGGGAAGTGGCTCAGTGGCGTCTTCAGCTCGCTGTTTCATCACATGATGCGCGCCGCGCGCGAGGCGCAAAACGGCAACGTAGAGCCGATGGCGCGTGAAATGGGCCTCGCCGAGGGACTGATCTTCGCCGTGTTCATCCTCGTGCAGTTCGCAGTCGAGACCGGATACTTCATCGTGTGGGAGATGCTGACGAACGGACGCTCGCTCGGCAAAATCGTGCTGGGTCTTCGAGTGTTTAAACGCGACGGGATGCCGATTGACGGACGCAGCTCGGTGGTGCGCAACTTGATGCGAAGCGTGGATCTGCTACCGGCCAACTATCTCGTCGGACTCACATCGATGATCCTCTCGCCGAGCGTCGAACGGCTCGGTGATCACGTCGCGGGGACGATCGTGGTTCGGCTCGACCGGCCCGTCGCGGCCGCACAGATCGAGTTGCCGCCGGATGCTGCACCACTCACGCTCACCCGCCGCCAGGTGGCGCAGCTCGGGCCGCGCGAGCTCGCGCTGATCCGCGGCACGATTCGGCGTGTTGAAGAACTCCCCGCCCACCGTCGCGATCAGCTCCTGATCGAAGTGAGCGAGACGCTGCGGAAGCGGTTGGAGATCGGCGAACTGCCGACCCCCGACCGCATGACGTTCTTGCGCGAGCTGCTCGGCGCCGCGGAACGCCGCTCAGGCGGCGAATCCCGTTAGCGGTGAACGGCAGTCGATCAGCTACTTCACGCGTTCGAATGCGATCACCGGAATCTGGCGCGTGGTCTTCTTTCGATAATCGTTGAATATCGGCATCTGCGCGGCCTGCTGGTTGAAGAGCCGCTCGCGCTCCACGCCCGAGGTGACCACGGCACGCGCTTGGAATTTCTCGGCACCGATCTCGAGCGTCGCCGTCGGATGCGCCTTCAAATTGTGATACCAGGCGGGGTTATTCGGCGCGCCGGCCTTCGACGCGATCACGATGATCCGATCGCCGTCCTTTGAGTAGACGAGGGGCGTTGTGAAGCTGCGGCCGCTCTTGGCTCCCGTCGTGGTGAGCAGCACCATCGGCGCGCCCGCGAACTGTCCTCCCACCTTGCCGGCGTTGGCGCGGAACTCCTCGATCACTTTGCGGTTGAACTCGGTCATCGCGTCGGCCATGTCGATCTCCTTACGCCCAGATCTTTATTCTGTAGGTTTATATATAGTTAACAACATCCGCGAGCCTAGATGTTGACGGTGCTCATGTCGTGGTATCTGCCGCCAGCGGCGAAGCCCTTGGGGGCGGCCGCCTCGATACGGGCGAGGTCGGCGGGAGTGAGCCTGACTGCCGCCGCCGCGACGTTCTCCTCGAGGTAGGTGCGCCGCTTCGTGCCGGGAATCGGCGCCATGTCGTCGCCCTGGGCTAACACCCACGCTAACGCGAGTTGACTAAGCGTTATCTTCTTGTCCGCCGCGATTTGCTTGAGCCGCTCGATGACCTTAAGATTCGCGTCGAGGTTCTCGCCCTCGAAGCGCGGAGAGATGCGCCGGCGCATGTCGTCAGGGGGCAAGTCGCGCAGGTTGCCGCTCAAGAACCCGCGCCCGAGCGGGCTGAACGGCACGAAGCCGATTTTCAGCTCGCGAAGTGTCGGGATCACCTCATCTTCGTAGTCGCGGCTCCACAGTGAATATTCCGACTGCAGCGCGCTTATCGGATGCGTCGCGTGCGCGCGCCGGATTGTCTTCGCGCTCGCCTCCGAGAGTCCGAGGTAGCGCACCTTGCCCTGCCGCACGAGCTCGGCCATCGCGCCGACCGTCTCCTCGATCGGCACGTTCTTGTCCACGCGATGCTGATAGTAGAGGTCGATGTAATCGACGCCGAGGCGCTTCAACGACGCGTCGCACGCCGAGCCCACGTATTCGGGCCGGCCGTTGATCGCGCGTTTGCCGTCGGGCAGCACCTGGTTGCCGAACTTGGTCGCGATCACGACGCGGTCGCGATATTTCCTTAGCGTCGCGCCGACCAGCTCCTCGTTATGGCCGATGCCGTAGACGTCTGCGGTGTCGAAGAACGTGATTCCGAGCTCGATTGCGCGCTCCAGGGTCGCCGTCGATTCGCGATCGTCGCGCGGACCGTAGAACTGCGACATCCCCATGCATCCGAGGCCGAGCTTCGAGACCTCGAGCCCCTGGCTTCCGAGTTTTCGCTTTTCCATCGCGTGCGCTCCTCTCCTGAAACTCCGATGCATCGCGCGCTGATGCTTTGCGTCGGGGAAAATTCTGCTCAGGCTGTTTCCCCTTATGTACACATCTGGACGAATGGCGCCAGCTACTCAAGCCCCTGATCGCTGGGAAGCGTTGGCGCGCTCGATCGAGGGCACGCGGAAGGTTCCGAGTGCCACAAGCGTCATCAGTAGCGTGATTGCAAGAGCGAGCAGCATGCTGCGATCGAGGCCGGCGACGACGATCTCATGCCCCATCAGCCACGGCACGAATGCGCCGCCGAGCGCGCCGCCGGCGACGACGATCGAAGTTATGCGGCCCACTTCGGCGGGGAATTGCTCGGCGCCGACCGCCACCATGTTGGGAAAAATCGGGCCGTAGCCGAATCCGATGAGGAAAATCGCCGCGGCCGTGATCGCGTGAGCGTCGGGAGTTGCGATCAAGAGCGCGAGCGCCGCCGCGGCCAGTATCGACGCCATCAGCGTGAACGGACGCGGCGCGATTCGATGCGCGAGGCGCGCGCCGGCGAAACGGCCCGCGATTAGCCCGCCCCAATAAAGCGAGACGCCCCACGACGATATCGACTCGCTGAGCGCGCTGCGGACGTGAAGCAAAAGGAAGAGCCACGCACCGATTCCGTTTTCGGTGCCGACGTAGAGGAAGAGGACCGTCGCGAGAATCCAGGCCAGCGGATGCGCGAGGATCGAAAGAAACCCGCCCGCCTCGTGCGCGAGGTGAATTTCGCGCGCGGTCTGTGGAGTCGTGAAGAGCGTGATCGTAACCGCGGCCGACACGCCCGCTCCTGCCCCGAACAGGGCCGCATATGAAACGTGCGCGGCGAGCGCGAAGCCCACGATGATCGGGCCGAGCAGCGCGCCGACCCCGAACATCAGATGCAGATAGTTAAGCGCCGAGGCGAGGCGCGCGCGATTCAGCTCGACGACGACCGCATTGCCCGCGACGTCGACCGCGCCGAAGCCGAGTCCCATCACGAAGGCCGACGCGAGCATCAGCGCGAGTATCGGTGCGACCGCGATTCCGAAGAACCCGGCGGTGGCGAGCACCATCGCGGTGCTCATCGTCGTCTGCGGGCCGATTTTTTCGCTCGCTTCACCCGCGATCGTGAGCGCCGCGAAATATCCGAGCGACACGGCGCTGACGATCAAGCCTGCGTGATCGATCGGCACTCCCATCGCGCGCGCGAGCTGCGGGAGGAGCGGGCCGATCCACCCGATGACGATACCTTCGAGCAGGATGCCGGAGTACGCGAGCCATGTAACTCTCTGCCCGCGTGATTGGATATTCGCCGGTGCGTTCAGTTCGTGGTCTGCCTTTAAGTGCGCGATGGCCGCATCAGTTCATTGCGGCACGAGGTTCCATTGCCGGACGACGCGCGTCTCATGCTCATAGCCGAGGATACTCATCGAACCGGTGTCGAGCGCGAGCAGGCGTCCCGTGTCGGGCGGCGTCTCGAGCCATCGCGCGCTCAGCACGCGCAGGATATGGCCGTGGGCGAAGAGGGCGACGTCGCCATCGGCGCTGAGCGCACGCTCGATTACACGGTCGGCGCGCGCCGCGACCTGCTCGATAGTTTCGCCGTGCGGTAGCGGGCCTTTCCATATCGACCAGCCGGGCGCTTCGCGCTGAATCTCGGTGGACGTGCGGCCTTCATACGCGCCGTAGTCCCATTCCTGGAGGTTATCGTCAACGATACACACGTCGCCGTAGCCTGCGAGGCGGCAGGTTTCTTGCGCGCGAGCGCGCGGGCTCGAAAGCACGAGCGCGAATTCCTTTGCGGCAAGCGAGCGGCCCACGGCGCGCGCCCGCGCGCGGCCTGTTTCGGTGAGTGGGATATCGGTGCGGCCGGTATGCTGGCCGGAGCGGCTCCATTCGGTTTCGCCGTGGCGAAGCAGCCAAACGCGCTGCTGATAGTTATTCATGCCGACTGAGTATTGGGGATTTTCCATTTCCGCGCAAAAGCGAAAGTTGCACGCAGTCCGTGGTCACGCACAAATCGCTTCGCGGAGATCCCTCGTCGCCTCGCTAACGCTGCGGCTCGCTCGGGGAAGCCGCCGCTTATTTAGCGGCGCAGTCCTTGAGTGAAAACCGCGCGGGCAGCACTTACTCTGGTGCCTTTCTGGCAAGGGCCACCCGCGGCGGTGTGAGAGGCGTGGTGATTCCTCTCTGGCAGAAGCCGTGTTTAAGCCACCTGTCGCTTCCTGGTGGGACGCGCGATTGTGCGGCGGCCGATCGGAACGTCGTCGATCGTCTTGGGGCATCCATCTTCGCCGGTCACTACGTACTCGGGATAGGCGGGGAAGCCGTGCTCGTGAAGATCGAGACCTTCGATCCCGCCCTCGGTCGGGATGCGGAGCCGGAATCCATAGTGCACCGCGTACATGAGAATCATCGCCGTGACGAAGGTAGCGATCGTGATAGAGAAGCTGCCGATCGCCTGCGCCCTCAGCGTGCCGAGACCGCCGCCGTAGAAGAGCCGGTGACTACCGTGCTGACATCAGCGCCCGTCGGCGTGGGACTGCCGTACTTGCCTGCGGCGAAAAGGCCGAGTGAGAGCGTTCCCCAGATGCCCGCGATGGCGTGCACCGGCACTGCGCCAATCGGATCGTCGATGCGCAGGTACTCGAGCAAATCGATGCCCCAGACGACGACGATGCCGGCGCCGATGCCGATAAAAAACGCGCCAACCGGATCGACCCAGTAGCAGGGGCAGGTGATTGCGACGAGGCCGGCGAGAAAACCGTTCACGGTGAGCGCGAGGTCCCATTTCCCATTGGTCTTGAGGTACGAATAGACGAGCGAGGTGAGTCCCGCCGAGCAGGCCGCCAACGTGGTGTTGAACGAAACGCGGCCGATGCCCTGCGCGTCGAGCGCCGACAGCGTGCTGCCGGGATTAAAGCCGTACCATCCGAACCAAAGGATGAGGCCGCCGGTCGCGCCGACGATCAAATCGTGAGGCTTCATTGGCTGTCCGCTGTCGCGCTTGAACACGCGTCCGAGCCGCGGGCCGAGAACGATCGCGCCGGCGAGAGAGATCACGCCGCCAATAGTGTGCACGACAGTCGATCCGGCGAAGTCATGGAAGGGGATCGGCCCCATGTTCGCAAGCCAGCCGTCGGGACCCCATGCCCAGTGGCCGATGATCGGATAGATGAAGCCGGTGACACCGACGCTGTAGAGCAGGTCGCCGATAAAGTCGCAGCGCCCGATCATCGCGCCCGAGGTGACGGTAGAGCACGTATCGGCGAATGCATACTGGAATACCCAGTACGCGAGGAGCGGCACTCCGGTGGTGCCATAGCTGGCAGGCAGGCCTTGAAGCATGAATCCTGTCGTGCCGATCCAGGGCGTGCCCGGGCAGAACATGAAGGCGAAGCCCCACAGCCAGAAGGTGACGCCGCAGATGCAGGTGTCGGCGATTCCCTCGACGAGAATATTCACCGCCTCACGCGAGCGCGCGAAGCCCGACTCGAGCATCACGAATCCGACCTGCATGCAGAACACCAGGTAGGCGGCGACCAGCGTCCACACCGTGTTTATCGCGTTGATGTGTGGCGGAGGCAGCGGAGCAGCGGCGTCGGCGTAGGCGGAAGTCGGCACATACCACTTCGACATCAATAGTAAGACAATAGCCAGTCCGATCGTCTTACCGGCGAATAGGTATCCGACATTTTTTCCTGATGAGCGGGTCGCGCCACTTCTCGCTTAGCATCCTATATACGTTGAGACACCTGGAGTCTGCATCTTGCCCTTACTCCTCGCTTCCTTCGAAATTATGAACTTACGCGGTTCACGATCGCGCACTGGAACGCGAACCGCTGACGCAAGCGAAGGAGCAAGGCGCGTGCCTCGATCGCATCGATGCAGCTCTCAAACTGACGATGGAGACGCGTCTACAACTGTCGGAGGATGACGGATCCCAGGATCGTCCGAAAATCAAATACTAATATCCTGGGCCACTGAGTAATTGAAAAATAGCCGCTCGAACGAGCTTGCCTACCGAGGCAGCAGTGACTATCGATTGAGCCGCGCTCAGCGCTCGCGATTCAGGACGGCAACGAACCCGGTCCTGATCGCATAGTGCGTGAGCTCGAGACGGTCGCGCAGGTCGAGCTTTTGAAAAATATTGTTGAGGTGGGTTTTCACCGTGCTCTCGGTGATCGACAAGCGCTCGGCCACTTCGGCGTTGCGCATCCCGATGGCGACTAGGCGGACAAGCTCGGACTCGCGCGCGGTAAGCTGCCGCGTGCGGCTGTTTTCCCGGACTGCGAGCGCGGCCTGTACGGTAGGAGGCATCCAGACGAGGCCGTCGGCGACGGCGCGAATAGCAGTCATCAGGGTTTCGATCGCGAAGCGCTTCTGAACGATCGCGCGCGCGCCTAGTCTGAGAGCCATCAAGCAGTGCTCGATTCCCTCGCTGGCAGTAAGAACGATAACCCTGGTGCGCGTGCTGAGCGGGGCGATTTGGTCCATCATCCAGCGTTCCATCTGCGGGTCGAGGAGCAGGATGTCGCAGGGATCAGCGGCGAGTGACGGTTCGAGCTGATCGGCGCGTTCGAGCTCCGCCACCACCTCGACATCGGACTGCAGCAGCAGGAGCGATCGGAGCCCCTGCCGGAAGAGCGCGTGATCGTCGGCGATAATGAGACGAATGGCCATCGCGTCAGGCGTTGGGCATGGTGATTTCGAGACGCGCGGAACCGTTGGGTGCTAGCGCAATCTCGCCACCTAGTTCTGCGACGCGCGACGCGATCACCCACGGTGGGTAGTCACTATCAGTAAAACCGACACCATCGTCTTCAATGGTAACATGGACTCCATGCTGCGCCGTCTGCAATTCGATCTGGACGAGGCTAGCCATCGCGTGGCGGCGTGCGTTGCGCAGCCCTTCGAGCATGATCTGGAGCAGTTGCTCGCCGATGGAGACGGGTCCGGTAAAGCTCCCGTTCAGCTCGAGCCGCGGATCGGAATTGTCTTTCAGGTTTTCGCGCGATAGATTGCCGTGGATCCCGGCGAGCGAGCGAATATAGACGCGCACCTCGTCATACTCGCGCGCAACGCCGCGTTGCAATTCGGTCAGCTCGCGGAGCGCCTCTCCGGGACGTTCTCGCGCGAGCAGCTCGCGGCAGGTCTCGAGACGAAGATTCACCCCGGCGAGAGCCTGCACGTACCCGTCGTGGAGAGAACGCGCGATTGAATGCCGCTCAGCGCGAGTCTCGAGCTCGCGGATTCTAACTTCAAACTGCGCGCGCTGCTGACCGAAGAGTCCGATTAGATAGCCCGCGATCGCTAGATACGCCGCGCGCATCACGTATTGATTGGTCAGCCGATCTGAGGATGCAATCACGACGAGGTAGAGGATTACGCTCGACAGTGTGATTGCAATCGTCTGCTTCAATGACGCGCGGATTCCGACCCCGAGGATCGCGAAGACGAAAAGACGGAGGAGGGACTGGTCTGCCCCTCGGTCAGAAACGCGATCATCGCGGGAGATCGAGCACGATCGAGATCGCCTGCAGATTACGGATCGCGAAACCGGTGCGGAGTGCAAAATAGAATGAGACGCTGTAGGTCAGGTGACAGAGTAACGTGACGAGCGCGACGGTGGTCAGATGAAAGAGGCCGCCGGTTGTTGTGGGGTCGACATACAGCGAGAGCATCGTGAGCAGAGACAATGCTATTCGAGCACATGCGACATCGAGGTCGAGGGCGTGAAAATCGTTCGGTTTCATTTTTGGTCGCGGCTTCGCGCGTAGATAGTTGCTCGCGCGAAAGCAATTCAACTCGACAGGGTGGTAGGTGCTGAGGCAAGCCCGGACCCAGCACTATGAACCGCCGGGGATAATCAGCGTTGGCTC
>JASHQJ010000022.1 GCA_030037595.1 Candidatus Binataceae bacterium | reverse complement strand
ATTCGCGCCTGGTGTACCGCGGGCTCGATATCGGCACGGCCAAGCCGACCGCGGACGAGCGCCGCCGCGTCGCGCATCATCTTATAGATATCCGCCCGCCCGACGACAGGCTCGACGTGGCCGAGTTCGCCGCGTTGGCGCGCGCGACGATCGGAGAAATCACGTCGCGGGGGCGCCGCGTGCTGATCGTCGGCGGGAGCGGACTTTATCTACGCGTGCTCCGCGGCGGGATCTTCGAAGGGCCGCCCGCGTCGCGCGAGCTCCGCGATGAACTCGCGGCGAAGGCGCGCGAGCTCGGCGTCGAGGGGCTGCATCGCGAGCTCGCCGCTGTCGACCCCGAGTCCGCCCGGCGTATCGGCGTCCACGATCTTTACCGCATCATACGCGCGCTCGAGGTCTTCGAGCTGACCGGCGAGCCCATCAGCGCGCATCAGCGGCGCCATGCGTTCGCGCGCGCCGAGTTCGAGAGCCTGACGCTCGCAATCGACGTCGAGCGCCAGCAGCTCTATCAGAATATCGACCGCCGCTTCGATGAGATGATGTCGGCCGGATTCGTCGACGAGGTGCGCGGCCTGCTTGCGACTGGATGCTCGCCCGCTCGCCCGCCGCTCAAGACTATAGGCTACGAGCAAATCGCCGCCTATCTCGAGGGCGAAGTCGATCTCGAAACAGCAGTGGCGCGCGCCAAGCAGGAATCGCGGCGCCTCGCCAAGCGCCAGCTCACCTGGTTTCGCCACGAGGCGGACGTGCACTGGCTTGACCCGATGCGCGCGTCGGTTCAGGCTTTCGACTTGCTGGAAGCGTTCTATTCGGCGCGCGGCGATTCTTCGCCTGCGCCCAACTCCGAGCGCATCTCAAGGGAAGTGTTTTGAAAGGCAATCTCAACGGCAAACGCGCGCGCGCCGGGGCAAACGCTACCGAGCGGACCATAGCTTCTAATGGCGGCGCCGCGGCGCCGACCGCGATCGAGCGCGTGCGGCTCGCGCGCAATCCCGCGCGCCCGCAGGCGCTGGATTACTTCGACCTGCTGCTCCGCGACTACTTCGAGGTTCATGGCGACCGCCGCTTCAGCGACGACGGCGCGATCGTCGGCGGGCTTGCATACTTCGGCGGCCGTGCCGTTGCCGTAGTTGGCCAGCAGCGCGGGCACACCACGGCCGAGCGTATCAAGCGCAATTTCGGCAGCCCCAAGCCCGAGGGCTATCGCAAAGCGGCGCGGATCTTCGAGCTCGCGGAGCGGTTCGGCCTGCCGCTCCTTACCTTTATAGACACCCAAGGCGCGGACCCGGGCGTCGGCGCCGAGGAGCGCGGACAGATCGAGGCGATTGCGGCGAATCTCGAGCTGATGTCGCGGCTCACCGTGCCGGTCGTTGCGTGCGTGATTGGCGAGGGCGAGTCGGGCGGCGCGATCGCGCTCGGGGTCGCGAACCGCTTGCTGATGCAGGAGAACGCGTGCTACTCGGTCATCACGCCGGAGGGATGTGCCGCGATCCTGTGGCGTGTCGCGAACGAAGAGAACGTCTCACGCGCGGCGAGCGTCCTCAAGCTCGCGGCGCCCGACCTGTTGAAGCTCGGTGTGATCGACGAAATCGTGCCCGAGCCGCAGGGCGGGGCGCATACCGCGCCGGCCGAGTCGGCGCATCTTTTGGGCGCGGCGATAGCACGTAATCTCGACCCTCTGCTGAAGCTCAAGCCAGCGCAACTGAGGCGCGATCGCGAGCGCAAGCTGGCCGCGATGGGCTCGGCGTTCATCCGCAGGACCGACGTTGAAAGCCTAGGTCCAATCGAGTAGCAGTTTCCCCCGGATGCCTTCCAAAGCAGCAAAGAGGACGGTGGCTGAGCCGCCGTCGATCGAGAGCCTGCGCGCGCGAATGGACGAGGTGAGCCTCAAGATCCTGAGGATGCTGAACCTCCGCGCGAGTATCGCGACCGAGATCGGGCGCCTGAAGCACACCGACGGCACGTTGGTGTATCAGCCGGGGCGCGAGCGCGAGGTGATCGAGCGGATGCTCGCCGAGAACCAGGGACCGCTCACCGCCGAGCACGTTGAACATATCTATACAGAGATAGTCTCGGCCTGCCGCGGCCTCGAGCAAACGCCGCGCGTCGCGTTTCTCGGCCCCGCGCACACGTATTCGCACGAGGCCGCCCGCGCGCGCTTCGGCGCGAGCGTCGATTTCGTGCCGCTGCCGTCATTCGCAGCGGTCTTCCAGGCGATCGAGAACGGGCGCGCTGATTTCGGCGTGGTGCCGGTCGAGAATACGACCGAGGGCCAGGTCGGACTCACGCTCGATCTGCTGATCGACACGCCGCTCGTGATTATCGGCGAGATTTTGCAGCCCGTGCGCCACGCGCTCCTCTCGCGCGACGGCGATCGCTCGAAGGTCCGGCGAATCCTGTCGCATCAGCAGTCGCTCGGCCAGTGCCGCAATTACCTCAGCACCAATTTTCCCCAAGTCGAGACTGAAGCGGTCGTGTCGAACGCGCTCGCTGCGCAGCGCGCGGCCGAGGACCCGTCGCTCGGCGCGATTGCCTCGCGCGCGGCGGGAGACGCCTACGGCCTTCGCGTGATCGCCGAGAATATCCAGGATATCGCGTCGAACACGACGCGCTTCCTCGTGATGGCGACGAAGGCCGCAGATCGCACGGCGCGCGACAAGACGACGGCGCTGTTCGCGGTGGCAGATCGGGTCGGCGCGCTCAATGAGGCCCTCGGCGTCTTCGCGCGCAACGGCATTAACATTTCGAAGATCGAATCGCGGCCGATGCGCTCGCGGCCGTGGGAGTATCTCTTCTTCGTCGATCTCGCCGGTAACCGCGAGGATCCGAAGTTGAAGCGCGCGCTCGACGCGCTTTTGCGCAAGGCTCTTTTCTTGAAGGTCCTCGGATCGTATCCTGAAGGAAGGCCGGCGTCCGCCTAGGGCCGGCCCTGCCGCTTGGTCAGAGCCAAAGATCTCGTACTTCCGTCTGTCGCAGCGCTCGCTCCCTACGAACCCGGGAAACCGATCGAGGAGCTCGAGCGCGAGCTCGGAATTTCCGATCCGGTAAAGCTCGCCTCGAATGAGAACCCGCTCGGCCCGTCGCCGCGAGCGATCGAGGCGATCAAAGCTGCGTTGCCAGAGCTGAATCGCTATCCCGACGGCGCGAGTTTCGAGCTGCGCCGCCGAATCGCCGAGCGCCACGGAATCGACGCGAACCGGATCTTCGCGGCGTCGGGCTCGGTCGAGGTGATCCACCTGCTCGCGTTCCTCTTTCTGAGGCGCGGGCTCAACTCCGTTTACTCGGAGCATTCGTTCGCCATCTATCCGCTTGCGACCGCGGCCGCCGGCGGCGAGCACAAGGTGGTGCCGACGAACGACGGCTACTCGCACGATCTGGACGCGATGGCCAAGGCGATCGACTCGAACACACGCCTCGTGTTTCTTGCCAACCCGAACAATCCCACCGGCACGATCTACCGGCAGGGCGAATGGAAGCGCTTCCTTGCGCGCGTGCCCGAGAACGCCGTGATTGTCGCCGACGAGGCCTACTTCGAGTTCGTGCGCGACGCCGGTTATCCCGACTCGCTTCAGGATCACGACGACGATCGCCGTCTCATCGTAACGCTCAGGACGTTTTCCAAGATCTTCGGTCTCGCCGGGATTCGCGTCGGCTATGCGGTCGCTCGCCCCGACATAATCGAGATGCTGAATCATGTGCGCCAGCCGTTCAATGTCACCTCGCTCGCGCAGGTCGCCGTGATCGCCGCGATGGACGACAGGGCGCATATCGCGCGTACGCTGCAGGTCAACGCCGAGGGCATAGATTACCTTGAGACCGAGTTCAAGCGGCTCGGAGTCTCGTTCGTGCCGAGCCACGCCAATTTCATCCTCGCCGATGTGGGTGACGGCGGCGCGGTTTACAACGAGCTGCTCCGCAAGGGCGTGATCGTGCGGCCGATGGGCGGTTATGGTTATCCGCGTCATGTCCGAATCAGTGTCGGACTCACCGAAGAGAATCGCGGGCTCGTCGCGGCGCTTGCCGAGGTGCTCGGCAAATAGCGCTCAAAGTTTCGGCGGCGCGGCCGCGCGCAAAATCATCTGGGACGAACTACCAGGAACCAGTGGCAGAGCTCTTTAAACAGATGACGATTTGCGGTGTGGGACTGATCGGGGGCTCACTCGCGCTGGTCGCCAAACGCGATCGATTGGTCGGCAGGATTGTCGGGCTTGGCCGTACACAATCGAACCTCGACGTCGCCGTGAAGCGCGGGATGCTCGACTTCGCGACGCGCGACCCCGCCGAGGCTGCGCGCGGCGCCGATCTGATCGTGCTCGCCGTACCGATCGTGACGATGCGGGAGACGCTCGCCGCGTTGACCCCGCATTGCGCGCCCAGCGCTGCGATCACCGACGTGGGGAGCGTGAAGGGCTGGGTGGTGCGCGAACTGGAGCCGCTGATACCCGCGGGGATGTCGCTCGTCGCGGCGCATCCGGTGGCCGGCAAGGAAACGACCGGCGCAGCCGCGGCGGACGAGAATCTTTTTCGCGACCGGCGCGTGATTGTGACGCCGTCGGTGCGGAGCACCGCCGATGCGATCGCGAAGGTCGAAGCGCTCTGGCGCGCGACCGGCGCGCGCGTGGAACGCCTCGACCCGCGTGAACACGACGCGCTGCTGGCGCGCGCGAGCCATCTGCCGCAGATGGTCGCGAGCGCGCTCGCCGCGGCGCTCGAAGGCGAAAAAGTCGGCGACAAGCTCGCGAGCGAGTACGGCGCGAGTGGGCTCCGCGATACGACACGGCTTGCAGCGTCGTCATGGGAGATGTGGCGCGATATTTTCGCGACCAATCGCGAAGCGATCGCGGCCGCCGCGAAATTGTTCAGTGCCACCTTTGGCGAATTTCAAAGCGCGATCGAAAGCGGCGATATTAGAGAGCTCGAGAGGCTCTTTAATCGCGGCCGCGCGATGCGCGAGCGGATAAAATGAAACGCGAGCGACCTGTAATCGCGATCGACGGGCCGGTCGGCGCGGGCAAATCGACGATCGCGCGTGAGCTCGCGCGCGAATTCGGCTTCGTTTACCTGAATACCGGCGCGATGTATCGCGCAGTCGGAATCGCGGCGCGGCGCGCCGGACTAAAGCCCGAAGAAGCGGCGAATGACGATCGACTCAAGGAATTACTCGCGCGTGTCAGGATTGAATTTAATGGCGAGAGGATTACGCTCGACGGCACGGACATCAGCGATCAGGTTAGTGCGCCCGAGGTGAGCGACCTTGCGTCGAAGTTTTCCGCGCTCAGGATCGTGCGCGAGCGGATGCGCGAGTTGCAGCGCGCGGCGGGCGAAAAGGGCGGCGTCGTGATGGAAGGACGCGATATCGGCACGGTGATTTTTCCCGACGCAGAGATCAAGTTCTTCCTCGAAGCCGACGTTGAGGTGCGCGCCGAGCGACGTTTTAAAGAACTCAGCGCGAAGGGTGACTCGATTACGCACGAAGAAGTTCTGCGCCAACTGATCGAGCGCGACCGGCGGGACCGCGCGCGCGAACTTGCGCCGCTCAAGCGCGCCGACGACGCGATCGTAATCGATTCGACAAAATTGACAATCGCCCAGGTGGTCGCGGTGATGAAAAAACATATCGAACAACGGATCAACTCCGGCAAGGCCTTGAAACGAGCCTAGCCCGGTTGTAAGGATTGCAGCAGTCACGAAGTTCCTGGAAGGTCCCCCTAAATGGAGAAAGCGTTGCCGGACAAGATGAGCGGAGGAGAAAATGACTTTGAGTCGTTGATGGAAGAGAGCCTGAAGGCTCCCCGAACCGGAGATGTGTTGGTCGGCCGAGTGCTTCTCATCACTCGCGACAGCGTCATCGTGGACATCAACTACAAGTGCGAAGGGCAGGTCCCCCTCGCCGAATTCCTCGACCACGACGGTAATCCGACGGTCAAGGAAGGCGACGAGGTCGACGTGTATTTCGAAGGCACCGAAACCGAAAACGGTACGGTGATGCTTTCGCACGCCAAGGCCGAGAAGTTCAAAGTTTGGCGCGAACTCGATCGCGCGTTTCAGACCGAGACGCCCGTCGAGGGCGTGGTGCTCGGCAAGGTCAAGGGCGGACTCAAGGTCGATATCGGCGTGCCCGCGTTTCTGCCCGGCTCGCACGTCGATATCCGTCCCGCGCGCAACCTCGATCGCTACGTCGGCCAGCGTGGCCGCTTCCAGATTCTGAAATTCAACCGCGCGCGCGGCAACGTCGTGGTCTCGCGCCGCGCGGTGCTCGAGCGCGAGCGCGCGTCACTCAAAGAGCAGACGCTGAAGGTGCTCGAAGAAGGCGTGATCCTCGAGGGCACCGTCAAGAATATCACCGACTACGGCGCGTTTATCGATCTCGGCGGAATCGACGGCCTGCTGCATATCACCGACATGGCGTGGGGGCGCCTCACGCATCCGTCGGAAGTGCTCAAGGTCGGAGAGAAAGTCAAAGTCGTCGTACTCAAGTATGACCCGGAGCGCGAGCGCGTTTCGCTCGGCATGAAGCAGATCATGCCCGACCCGTGGAGCAAGGTGGCGGAGAATTATCCGCCCGGCACGCGCGTGCGCGGAAAGGTCGTGAGCGTCACCGACTACGGCGCGTTCGTCGAACTCGAGAAAGGTGTCGAGGGTCTGATCCACGTCTCCGAGATGAGCTGGAGCAAGCGCGCCGTTCATCCGTCGAAGGTGGTGAATCCGAACGACTACGTCGAGGTGCAGGTGCTCGGCGTCGACGAAGCGAACCGGCGCATTTCACTCGGCCTCAAGCAGACCGAGCCCAATCCGTGGGAAGCGCTTGCGCAGCGCCATCCGGTGGGCACGCGCGTCACGGGCAAGGTCAAATCGATCACCGACTTCGGCGTGTTCGTCGAGATCGAGCCGGGTATCGACGGCCTCGTCCATATCTCCGATCTCTCATGGACCAAGAAGATTCGCCATCCGAGCGAGCTCTACAAGAAGGGCGACGATGTCGAGGCTGTGGTGCTCGGCATCGACGTCGAGAACGAGCGAGTGTCGCTGGGCGTCAAGCAGCTCAACTCCGATCCGTGGAGCACGGTGTCCGAACGCTACCCGCTCAATACCCGCATACACGGCAAGGTCAGCTCGGTCGCGGACTTCGGTGTGTTCGTCGAGATCGAGGAAGGAATCGAGGGGCTGATTCACATCTCGCACTTGAGCAACGAGCGTGTTGACAAGCCGTCATCGCTGTTCAAGGTCGGCGACGAGGTCGACGCACTCGTCTATCAGCTCGAGCCCAAGGAGCGGCGCATCGGACTTTCGATCAAGGCGCTGCGCCAGCACGAGGAGCGCGAGGAGATGCAGGCGTACCTCAAGCGCGAGCACGAGGCGCAGCGCTTCTCGATGGAAGATATCCTCAACGAAGAGCTTCGGCTCGACCGCGAAGATCGCGAGGGGCGCTCCTCGCAGCGCAGCCGCAACCGCTAGGCGGCCGGCAGTCTGACCGGGCGCGCATCGACCATCCGGCCATGACCAAGCGGGGAATCATTGAAAAGCTGCTGGAGCTTCATCCAACGCTAAGCCGCCGTGAAGGCGAAACCATAGTCAACGCCCTGTTCGACGCGATGACCGAGGCGCTGGCGCACGGCAGCCGAATCGAGATTCGCGGCTTCGGCAGCCTCGGCGTCAAGCAGCGGCGGGCGCGTCAGGGGCGCAATCCGAAAACCGGCGTGCTGGTCGAGGTTGACGCCAAGCAGATTCCGTTCTTCCGGGCCGGCAAGGAACTCCGCATCGACGTAAATGGCGCCCAGGACCAGGCGCGATAAGCGGGCCGCTCCGGCGGCGCCGCCTGCCGCGATGCAGAGGATTTGGGCGCCGTGGCGATACTCGTATCTGCGCGCAGCCGCCGCCGGGCCGAGGAAGTGCATCTTCTGCTTCGGCCGCCTGAACGAGGCCGAGCGGCGCGGTCGTTTCGTGCTCTACGATGATCGGAACGCGCTGGTGATGCTCAACCTCTATCCATACACCGGCGGGCATATAATGGTCGCGCCGCGCCGGCACGTCGCGTCGCCCGAGCTGCTGACGCGAGAAGAACGGGCGGCGCTCGGCGATTTGCTCGCGGCATCCGTCGACCGGCTCCGCCACGCGCTTCATCCTGACGGTATGAATCTGGGCGCAAACCTTGGCGGCGCGGCCGGCGCCGGTTTTGCTGGCCATATGCACTGGCACGTGGTGCCGCGCTGGCAGGGTGACAACAACTTTATGCCGGTACTTGCCTCCGCGCGTGTCGTGTCGCAGAGTCTGGAAGACAGCTACCGTCAACT
>JASHQJ010000182.1 GCA_030037595.1 Candidatus Binataceae bacterium | reverse complement strand
GAACAATGTCGTTGCCCGTGGCAATGTGCTATCTGCGGCACAGCAAGATCAGATTTCCCGAGCTGACACTTTTTTCATCGCAACCGATCATCCGGACGCCGGCGCAGACGTCTCACACAAGGGCGGCAATCCCGGCTTCGTCAAGGTAGTAGATGATAAACGCCTCGCTTTTCCCGATTACAACGGCAACAGCATGTTCAACACGCTCGGCAACCTCACGATCAATCCGCGAGCGGCCCTGTTGTTCATCGACTTCGAGAGCGGCAGGACGCTCCAGCTTCGCGGGATTGCTTCGATTGATTGGGACCCGGCACGCGCGCGCACGTTCACGGGCGCCGAGCGAGTTGTCGATTTCGCGATCGAGGATGTTATCGACAACGGCCGCGGCTTCCCGCTGATCGTGAAGTTCCGGCAGTTCTCGCGTTTCAACCCTAAAGCCCAAGACTGATTCGGCGATGGACGCAGCCGTTGTTCGCAGCTAGTAAATTACGATGAGTAGCCGGCCGCTGTCTGGCCAGCGACTCGTCAGAAATGAGCACCACTGGAATCCGAACATCACCGAAGCGAATCCTTTCGGCCGCATTGCTGGCACTCGTGGGAGTGGTTCCGCGACGCGCGCGCGACTGGATCCTCGAAAAACGGTACCGGGTGCCAGTATTGAAATCGCTCACGAACCTTATGGCGGGCGCCCTTCGGAACGATGAGTTCGTGGTGCGCGAGGGTGTCGGCAAGGGCTTGCGTATCGATGTTGGAAGTTCGGCCGCAGCCTACGTGCTGGGAGCGTTCAAGCCCGACTTGCAGAAGTTTATGGAACTCAATCTGCGGCGGGGCAGCGTTTTCTACGATGTGGGAGCGAACGTCGGATTCTTTTCGCTATTAGCGGCGCGGCTCGCAGGCCCGGAGGCAAAGGTTCTAAGCTTCGAACCGATCAAGGAGAATGTTTCGAAGCTGAGCGAGAACGTCCGGCGCAATCAGTTCGACAACGTGCGGATCTTTCCAATCGCGCTCGGAGCGGCCAACGGTGAGCGAACTTTCCAGCTCTCGGAGAGTCCCACCTGGGGCAAGTTCAAAGGCGTGGCTCAGGAAGTGCCGAACAAGTATGTCAGAGACATCACGGTGCAGGTTCGCCGCCTCGATGATCTTGTGAGCGCAGAAAACCTACCGCCGCCCGAGTTCATAAAGATCGACGTCGAGGGCGCGGAGCTCGAGGTAATCGAAGGCGCGCGAGATACGTTGGTGCGATACGGTCCCACGTTGATGATCGAGCTTCACGGCACAAACGAAGCCCTGGTATCACTCCTCGGCGAGGTGGGCTACGGCCTCCTTCCGCTGAGCAGCACGACTCCTAACGTCACCGAGGCTCATTGGAACGCGATGACGCTGGCCTTCCCCTCGGCGCGTGCGGACAAGATAGTCTCACAATTGCGTGAAAGCTTCCTTGCCTGAGAAATTCCACGTGCTGCCCACTCAAAGAGTCGCGCGCAACTAGGCACTCGATTCGTTGGCTATCAAACGTCGCAGAATCCTGTCGGTAGGACATTCTTATTGCGTAGCTTTGAATCGGCGCCTGCCGACCGAGATGGCAAAGCTGGCGGGCGATGAGTGGGAAGTAACTGCGGCTGCGCCGAGCTTCTTTCATGGCGATCTGAGACTTATAAAAGCTGAACGCTTCGACGGCGAGAAGGCCTCGCTAGAACTACTGACCACTTATCTGAGTCGCTCACCGCACCTTTTCTTTTACGGCAGGCGGATACGCGAGCTGTTAAGTGGCGATTGGGACATCGTGCACTGCTGGGAAGAACCATATGTGGTGGCGGGAGGGGAGGTCGCATGGTGGACGCGCAAAGAGTCGCGGCTCGTTTTCTGGACCGGTCAGACTCGCGTCAAGGATTATCCGGCTCCTTTCGCGCAAATCGAACGCTACTGTTTTCGCCGATGCGCCGGATGGTTATCGCGCGGTCAACTGGGGGTCGATGCAATGCTGAAGCGCGGACATGGAAATAAGCCGCACGAAGCGATCGGTCTCGGCGTCGACATCGAAACCTTCAAACCCGATCGCGAGCGCGGAATAGCAATACGCCGGGAGCTCGGGTGGGGTGATTCGCAAGCGCCGGTAGTTGGTTACGTCGGACGTTTCGTCGAGGAGAAAGGTCTCGGAACCCTGATGACCGCGCTCGATGCAGTCTCGACTCCGTGGCGCGCGATTTTTGTCGGCGGCGGCCCGCTGGAGAGCGAGCTGAGGACCTGGTCGGCGCGTCATCCTGACAGTGTGCGTATCGTTGCGGCCGTCAAACATGATCAAGTTCCGGACTACCTCAATGCCTTCGATCTGCTGTGCGCGCCTAGCCGTACGACGCCGGGCTGGCGTGAGATTTTCGGCCGCATGGTTATCGAGGCGTTTGCGTGCCGCGCGCCAGTCTTGAGCAGCGACAGCGGTGAGCTGCCGAGCGTGGTCGCTGATGCGGGAATGATCGTTTCCGAGGACAACGTTGTAGAGTGGACGCACGCCCTCGAGCTACTGTTGAGATCTCCGGAGATGCGCGATGATTTCGCGGCGCGAGGCTTCGACCGCGTGCATCGTCACTTCACGTGGAGTGCGATCGCGCGAAAGCATCTGGATTTTTTTGAACGGCTGCTGGAAAGCGTCTAATCGTTGTCGCTCACGCGGCGAGCTTCAGCACCTTGCGGGCGTTGTCTCGCAGGAACTTCGGCCACACATTGTCGTGGAACGGCACAGTATTCATGTCGGTCATGATCCGTTCGAGCGAGAGGCCCATCGGAAAGTAGCCGCCGTAGATGACGCGGTCGGCGCCGCGCGTATTGGCGTAATTGATGATGGCTTCGGGATAGTACTTTGGCGCGAACGCGGAGGTCGAGTAGTAAAGGTTCGGCCACTTCAGCATCAGCTTGACCGCCAGATCTTCCCACGGCTCGCATCCGTGACGCGTCACGAAGACCAGCTCGGGAAAGTCGTACATTACCTGGTCGATGAGGCGGACCTCCTGCGGCCACATCGGAAAGCGTGGCCCCGGGACTCCCGCGCATGAGAAGATCGGGACACCCAGCTCAACGCACTTCGCGTAGATCGGGTACATCAGCGCGTCCGAGATTCCGACCTGCGGATTGAAGCCCGCGTTGAACGAACCGAAAGCGCGCACGCCGTATTTCTCGTGCTGCCGCACCATCTCGCGGATTCCGTCCATCCCGCGATTCGGATCGACGTGGCCAATCGGAATGAACCTGTCAGGATGATCCTTCAAGGCCTTCGTCGAGACATCGCCTCCCACCCCGATGAGTCCGAGTTCGATGCCAAAACGATCCATCTCGTGCAGCGTGACGGCGATTGGATCCTTCGTTCCATACAACTCCTTCGGCACGTTCTTGAACATGTATTCGACCGGGAAATCGAACTTGGCCGACGGGTCTTTGAGCTGCGCCCGGATGAAGTCGTACATTTTGAAGTCTTCGGCCGGGAAGCCGATCATCGTGTCGATGATCCCGATGTTGGTGGGCATCGGCATGGCTCAGGAAGCCTCCTGGAGCGCATCGCGAAAGAGGTAGCAGACGGTGTCGCGGGGAATCTCCTCGCGCGGCAGTGGAGTCTCGACCTGCGCGGGAGTCGGTCCGATCTGCGCGGCACGCAGCAACAGCTTCTCGAGGTCGAAGTTGTAGAGCTCGGCCGCATTGAGACCCAGCACCTTGCGGCGCCGCGAGTCGGGCATATCGCCGAACGTCAGCCGCAACGACTGCAGCGTGTATGGAAAGGTGCCCTCATAGTGAGGATAGTCATTGCCCCACAGCACATGGTCCTCGCCTATCTCTTCGATTCCTGCGAGGTCTGCCTTACTCGGGAAGCTAGCGCCGTAGTAGCAGCTCCGCTTGGCGTATTCGCTCGGCGGTTCCTTAAGCGGCATCTCCATCCCCTTGTAATTCATCTCGCCGAGCGAGCCCGCTTTGATCGCGTAGTAGGCGCGGTCCATCTGCTTGAGGATCGCCGGAACCCAGTAACAACCTGATTCAGTGAGGATGTGTTTGATCTTCGGGAACTTCTCATAGACCCCGGCCATGAGGAGATGCCGGTAGCCGGCCTGCCCGTAGTAGGCGACGTCCTGGATCCAAATCGATTCGGGCACGACGCCTTCGCCGTAGTTCGGCAAGCCCTGGCCCGTATGCTGATTCATGACGAGGCCGTGATCCTGGATCGCGGCGAACACGCGATCCCACGCCGGATCGTACAGCGGCTTCAGCCAGTACGCGTCGGGCGGGATGAGCGGCAGCAGCACGCCGCCGCGGAGACCGGCATTCGCGATGAACTCGATATCCTTGATTGCTTCGTCGAAGTCGTTCGGCAGGATCAGTCCGATTCCGGCGCGGCGCACCGGATCTTCGGCGCAGAAATCTTTCAACCATCGATTATGCGCGCGGATACCCGCGAGGCAGCGTTCGAAGTCTTCGGGCTTGGGCGGATGCGCCGTCACGATACTCTTGCGGTAAAACGGCGGCACGGTGTTGGGGAACACGACCTCGCCGACGACGCCTTGGCTATCCTGGTCCCTGTTGCGGATACCGTAATCCCAGTTGCGCATTTTCTTGGAGCCGTAGTGCTCCTGCGACGGGTTCTTGTAGCCGCCACGCCATTCGTCGAACGCCTCGCGCCAATTCGGATCAAGGTACTCGCGGTACTGGGCATGGCTTCCGCCCGCGTGAGTATCGGCGGTGATCAGAATGTAGGGATCCTGATTCATATGAACCTCCCCAAGCTTGGACGGCGTTGATTCAGGGAAACGCGCGTGCGCCGCTCGATCGATCTTATTGCACCGCGAGAGCGATACGCTCAAACCCGCGGTGGCTGGAATTTTGCGATGAGCAGTGCTATTCGCGCCGCCGCCGAAATCGGGCTTGTAATGAACCGGAGAAATAACCTGATGGGATGGACCGCTTGTATCTCTACTACAGGCTCGCAGGATAGGTTACGGCGCGGCAGATCGCTGGACCCTGGCTCGGCCGCAGGGCAGAGCAGTGGGGAGCTGGAATCGCCGCGCCGTAAACATCGCCGAGCGCGAGTTCGGACAGTCGCAGGAGCCGGCATCGTGCCAGGTCGAATTGCGCAAGGCGGAACCCGCACGGCAAAGGAC
>JASHQJ010000181.1 GCA_030037595.1 Candidatus Binataceae bacterium | reverse complement strand
TTGCCGAGGAGTACCGCAAATGCGCCTACCGCCACGAGCACAAGACCTGCTGGCAGCCACGCTTCAGATGTGTAGTGAAACTGAAACAAGTCACGCAGTGCTCCTCGCGCGTCGGTTGTGTTGTTCATTTGAAAGTCTCCCTAAGTACGACTACTATTTGACCCGATTCCTCAATGACACTCCGGCGTTCGCATCAGCCAACCAGCATTACCACAACAGTACACTGTGTTCTGGCACGGCTATTGGCGTCCTTGCAAATGGATACCGCAACACCATCAGATAGATTCTAACCTTGGTCGCGGGGTGTCGTCGGTACGATACAGCTCTATGCCAGACAAATGGAAGGGCTTTGCCGATGCGATTCCATTACGCGGTGGCAGTATCGCTTGCAGTTTTCTGATGGTTCCACCAGACAACGCCAAGAACAGAGTACGCGACTGGACTATAGCGGTCTTCGATTCGGCCGCAGAGTGCAACGTCGCACGCAACAAAGTCCACGCCGATGGCATGCAGATTATGAAGAACCTTCATCAGCGTCCCGACGAAGACATCGAGGTAGCGCTCCAAGCGGTCAAGTCTATAGAGGAATTCGACCAGCTTAAGAAGGCAATCAATGAAATGAGCAACTACTGCATCGCTACTGACGATCCGCGCCTCAAGAGATGAGTCTCCGCCGCGCTGCGCCGTCGCGTCAGTGGGTTCGTACTCAATCGTGCCGCCGCTAAACAGCAGCGCTCCCCGGGGACTTTGATCCTTATTATTATGCGCCTAAGGTCCAAGCGGACAATCTTTTCGCCTTAGCGGATCGAGACCAGCCGGCGCAGGCATTGAGTCCCTGGTGAGGCGGGTCGATGCCTGTCTGAATCCCGTCTTGCGGAATACGCTTAAGAGTCTTTGGCATAGAGGCGTATGCCCGCGTGCGCGCTCAACCCATGGACAAAAATGCTAACCAGTACGGTTACCATTACCACTAGCCGTATCGTCGACTCGCCCGCTAGGTTCGGCTCCTGCTCCAGGTAGACAAGCCCGAGCACAATCGAGGCCAGACCACGGGGGCCAAACCAACCTATGAACGCTACACTAGCCAGATCGAGACCAGTGCCGATCAGCGCAATCGCCACCGGCAACATACGCACCAAGGTTAGGCTCAAAAGCGCATACAACCAGAACGGCAAGTGGAACTGGGACCAATTCTTAACAACCAAGAGACCAAAGATAAAAAATACGGAGAGATTCGCCAGTTCCCCCCATTCCCCGCCAAACTCGACGCTCTCGTTGGCAATGTCCTTGAGTCCCACCTGTACAGCAAATCCAGCCACAAAGGCTGCGATAAACATGCTGGCCTCAAGGATTTCCGAAATCGCCAGGCACAGCAGCGGTAGAGCGACCACACCGATTTGTTGGAAAGATTCCGCGACCCAGCCCCGGCTACGCGCGATACGCATCAACCAACTGCCACCCAGACCAATTACCAGCCCAACGAGCGCACCGAGGCCGAGTTGTTCAACGATGAAGTGCGTCAGAGCCATCGGGCTACCTTCGATTTTCGCTGCCGCGATGGCCATGAAGAACAGGAGAAACGGGACAGAGAGTCCGTCGTTCAGGCCGGACTCGACGTTGAGCGCCTCGCGTATGCGAACAGGTACGCGCGTACTGTTGACAATGATCTGTCCCAAGCCAGCATCAGTCGGGGCGAGTACGGCGGCCAAAATACCAGCTTCCCAAATGGAGAGGCTGGGCAAGAGCACGAGCGCGGTAAGCGCGCCAAGTGCAATGGTCAACAACATACCAATGGTCAATAGGCGAGCAGGCAAGTTTCCGACGCTCCGTAAGCTTGTCAGTTTAGTTTGGCTGGCGTCAGTGAAGAGCAGCAAAACCAGGCCGACTTCGGCAAGACCAAGAAAGACGCCCCTGCTGAGCCCGGCTTCCACCATCGACGGCAGGAAGGAGAACATCAGCATTCCCGCCACGGTGAAGACAATGGGCGGGGTTAGAACGGTTCCCTCCAGCCGCCCCGACACCAGACTAAATACAAAAAAGAGGGTAACGAAGATCGCGAGAACGACCATCATGGCTTGTAACTGACTTCGGGTCTGTAGACTGCCATCAAATCATAGGGCTTGCAAATTCACGTCGAAGCTCTAGACCAAGAACCACCGGACCAGTCAGATTCGTCGTTTCTTACAGTAAACGGCGTTACCGCATCAGTCGGCGCGATGATGTTCTTGAGTATCAGCGCGACTCGGAAGAGTGGGTTTAGCCAAGAAGTCTCTGTTCGTCGACTAGTTGATTAATAACATGACTATTCCGCCGATAATCGTTTATCTGCATACGGAGTCCGGTTCCCGTGTGGAGAACGGTGAAATCGTCGATGGGCAACAACGCCTGACCGCCGATAGTCGGTATTAACGGTCGAGTTGACAGAATCACCAGGTCTCAACCCCGTTGCCTAAAAATCATGACCCCTAAATGCTGGTCAATGTGCGAACGGTTGTTGCTATGATTGACTTCCCGCAGCCGCAAGGCGCCTGAGCTTCTCGGCGAAGAACGTGTACACCAACCCGGCGAGCACCGCCCCGATCAGCAGCACGGCTATCAGCACCAGCCCAAGGCGAAAACCGCGATCCACTTCCTTCTGAAGATCCGTATTGGCCTCCCGACTCAGGCGCTGGATTTCCGGCGCGCTTTGGTTCATGGACCAGACGAGCGCATTCAGGTTTTGCGCCATGGCACCGACCTCCTCGGCCGTTTTCGCGTAGTCGAGGATGTTAAAGGGCGGCTCGTTGGCCTTCGGCTCAGGCGGCGGCTCACCCACCCCGAACAGCTTCATCAAGCGCGTGAAGTTGGTGAGGGTAACGGTCAGTGAGTTGGACATTTTTTCGCCAGAGACCAGCGCCCGGTCCACCTCGGCGACCAGGTCCCGTGACTTGCCTTCTTGCGACTCAAGGGCCGCGACGACTTCCTTCCGCTCGGCCGAGATTCGGTCGGGGAGCTGACCGACCGTCTGGCTCAGGCTCGCAGCAGCCGCGCCGATGCGCGAGACGCCGTCGCTGAGCTGGGTCGAATTGCTGAGGACCAGTCGAGCGGCGGGTTGTTCCGCGAGCTCATAGCCCAATAACTCGCCTTGCAGGCGGAGCACGAAAGGCAGCCGCTGAGCAATATACATAGCTCGTTCGGCAAAGAGCCGGGTCTGGGTGACTTCTCGGACGGCCGGGTCCAACTCCGCCAGGGGGTCCAGATTGACCAGGGCAAAGACGCTGTTGCTTGGAGCCTCCTGCGTGGTCCGCACCATGTAAGCAAAGGCATGCGGTCGCGCAAAAAAGGCGGTGCGCACTTCTGGAGTCCGCGCATACCACACGTTGATCCCCGTGCGCAGTTCGGCCACTTGGGCCGGCTGCAGGAACCGCGCCGCTAGGTCCCACACATTGGCTTCCAGAACCTTGGTCGCGTCGAGCCACGGTTGAAACGCGGCGCCGTTGGTCGTGTGCATCCAGTAGTCTTGA
>JASHQJ010000021.1 GCA_030037595.1 Candidatus Binataceae bacterium | reverse complement strand
GAGGTCTTCGTGCCCGACTTCAACCGCCGCTTCAGCGTGCGCCCGGCGCAGAAGGAAAGCGCGTTCGTGAAGCTGGCCGGGATCGATTTGGAGCTTTTGCTCTCGAGCAAGCACCAACGTGTGGTGCGCAACGACAACACGGTGACCTTTCACGGCCTGATCCTGCAGTTGCCCGCGTCTCGCTACCGAACTCATTTCGTGCGCTGTGCGGTAACTATCCATCAGTTCCCCAACGATAGCCTCGGCATCAGCTACCAAGGCCCTCTGCTGGCGCGCTACGACAGCGCCGGCCAGCCCCTGCAGCAAAGCCCCAATAAGGAGCGCGCCGCAACTGCGCGGCGCTTGGCCAGCCAACCTATGCTGGCCGGCGGGCCCGCATCGCAGTTCTCGGCGCGGATCCCAGAATCAGCATTTTTCCGCCCGCGCTCCTGAGCCGCGTGACAGCGCGGGCGGAAAAATGCCTTCAGCGATTCCAACCCAAATCCTCAACTCAACGGAGACTGCTCGTGTTTAATTCCCTTTTCACTAAAACTCTCCGGCGGACATCTTTAACTGTTTATGCTGCGGACACGTTTAATTGTTCGCGACAATCGCGCGCAGCACGCAAACCGCGGGCAATACTCTGTTATTCTCTTCACGATGGCACGGGCCGCTCTCGCCTCTGATCTTGCCGCGCTCGCCGATCGCTTCAAGGATGCCATCGGAAATCGGCGCGTGGCAGATCGCATGCTGGCCGCGATCGCGGTGGTCGCACCGGACGAACGCCTCGCACTTGCGTTCTCGCTCAGGCTCGCGGATGACTATGCCGACGACCTTCGCGCCATCCTTGCCGATCGAGCGGCAACGACCGATCTGGCTTTCTGCCTCGGGTCTTCAGAGCTGATTGGCACCGAACTGCTCTCGTTCGGCGCGAATTGGAAGGCCGAGTTCGAGCGCGCGCGCGGCGAGTCGTGCGATTCACTGGTCGCTTCGATCAAATTCGAGCGGCGCGACTTCTCCGATCGGCGCAATGCCGCTGCCGCCCTCGGCGTCTTCAAGCGCCGGATGTTCCTGCGCATTGCAATCGCAGATTTGCTCGACCGCCTGAGTGTCATGGAAACCGCGCGCGCGATGTCAGCGCTTGCCGACGAATGTATTCGCGCGGCGCTCGATACGGCTCAGCATCTCCTCGGCGATCGCGCGCGCGCGATTGGCAAGTTCTGCGTGCTCGCCATGGGCAAGCTCGGCGCCGAGGAACTGAACCTCAGCTCCGATATCGACCTAGTTTACCTGCACGAGGCTACCGCCGATTCCACCGCGCTCGAAGCTGCCGCGCGCCTGGCCGAAATCACCACCGAACTGCTTGCAGCCGAATGCTTTCGCATCGACATGCGGCTGCGGCCGGGTGGACGCGCGGCTCCTCTGCTCACGACGGTTGATGGCGCAGTCGGCTTCTACCAGGCGCTCGGTCAGACCTGGGAGCGAGCCGCGCTGCTGCGCGCGCGACCGGTGGCGGGCACGCTGCAAGTCGGCGAGGAACTGCTGAACGAGCTAGCGCCGTTCATTTACCGACGCTACCTCGATTTTGACACGTTGCGCCAGTTGCGCGCGATGAAGCGCCAGATCGAAGCGGAGCTGCGCGACCCGGCGATGGTCGAACGCAACATTAAGCTCGGCCGCGGCGGAATTCGCGAGCTGGAATTCATCGTGCAGGCGCTCACTCTGATTTACGGCGGCCGCGATCCGAGACTCCGCACGCGTCGAACCCTCGACGCACTCGAACGCTTCGACAGCTTCGGCTACATGCCGGGCGATCGCGCTCGCCGCCTCGCCGAGGCTTACCTTTTTCTCCGTGACGTTGAACACAAGTTGCAGACGGTGGCGGGATTGCAGACCCACGCGCTGCCATCGAACCCCTCGGCGATGCGTGCGCTGGCGGCACGGCTCGGCGTCGGCAAGGACTACGACGCGATCGCGCGGCTGCTCTCGCAGCTGAATGAACATCGCGATTTTGTCGCGACCCAGTTTCGTCAGACGCTCACCGGTGGCGAAGAGGAATTCGCAGCCAGCGCGTCACACGAGGCGCGCGACGCGTGGGACGCCGCCATGACTCCCGGGCATTCCCAGCCTTTACTCGCCTCGCTGGGCTTCGATCGTCCGAAGGAAAGCGCCCAGCATCTGCGGGCGCTCGCGCGCGAACCCGAGCACGTGCACGCGAGCCCGCGTCGCCGCGAGCTTATCGAGGAACTCGGACCGCTGCTGCTCGACGAAATCCGAACGCTCCCAGATCCCGATCTCGCGTTGTTAAATCTCTCCGACTTCATCGCCGCCGTCGGAGCACGGACCTCGTTCCTGGCCTTGCTCCAGCAACATCCCGCCACACGGCGCATCCTGCTGCGTCTCTTCGCGTCGAGTGCTTACTTATCGACGATATTCATCAGGCATCCGGACATGCTCGACACTCTCGTGCGTTCGGACATCGCCCGGCCGCGGCGGGCGGCGAATGAGCTCGCGCGCGACGTCAACGAATTGGTCGCGGCCAGCACGGACTTCGAGAGCAAGCTCGATGCGCTCAGGTTCTTTCGCCATCAGGAATTTCTGAGAATCGCGATCGCCGACCTCGCCGGCGATCTTACGTTGGGCGAAGTCCAGCAAGAGCTGACATTGCTGGCCGCCGCGGTGCTGAATGAATCGATCGTGCTTGCGCGCGCCGACGTCGCGTCCCGGTTCGAGATCCCGCCGTCGCTCAGAATGTGCGTGATCGCGATGGGCCGGCTAGGCGCGAGTGAAATGTCCTACAACTCGGATCTCGATTTGATTTTCGTGTACGACGACCGCGTCGACACAACAGGGGCGAGCCGCGTGATTGCGTCGCGAATAGTGCAGAAGCTGATCGCCGTGCTCGAGTCGCGCACTCGCGAAGGCTATGCCTACAAGCTCGATCTGAGGCTCCGGCCCTCTGGCAACGCGGGCCCGCTTGTCACTTCGCTCGCCGGATTTCGCGAGTACCATCGCGAGAGTTCAGCGGTGTGGGAGCGTCAAGCGCTGGTTCGTGCACGTGTCGTTGCGGGCGACGTTGAACTGGGTCGCGAGGTTGAGACCGCGCGCGAGGAGTTTGTCTTCGGCCGCAAACTTGCCCGGCGCGAAGTGAAGGAGATCCACACCATGCGGATGCGCATGGAGCGCGAAATCGGCGCCGAGGACAAGCATCGCCTCAACATCAAGCAGGGCCCCGGCGGACTGGTGGACCTTGAATTTCTGACGCAGATGCTCGTGCTGCGCTATGGCCATCGCGATTCCGCGCTCAGGTTACACGGCACGGCTGCGATGCTCGCGGCGCTGGAGTCGGCTGGCGTCGTCGCCAGAGACGATGCGGCGGTTCTCCGCGACGGTTACCACTTTCTCTCGCTGCTCGAGAATCGCCTGCGCATCGACAGCGACCAACCCGCGTGGGCGCTGCCGACCAGTACAGACGCACTCCGCCCGCTGGCGCGCAGGATGGGCCTCGAGCAGGCCGACGGCGCAAGCGCGATGCTCAAGGAACTCGCCGCACGCCGCACCGCGATCAGATTGATGTTCGAGCATTATTTCGCCGCCGAACAATCGCCGCGCTCCTGACCATCATCACTGAGGTCGTCATGCTATTGTCGCGGAGCGTTTCACGATGAAGCATATCACTTTGATCACGGGCGGCGCGCGTAGCGGCAAAAGCGCGCGCGCTCTCGAACTCGCCGTCGAGGCGGGCGCGGGCACGCCTTTCTTCATCGCGACCGGAGAGGCACTCGATGACGAAATGGCAGCGCGCATCGCGCATCACAAGCGAACGCGGTCGTCGGACTTCCAGACGATTGATGCGCCAACTGACATCGTGGGGGCGATAAGATCGATCGAAGGACAAGCTGCGGTAGCCGTCATCGATTGCCTGACGCTTTGGGTATCCAATCTGATGCGGGACAATGCGACCGACGACGCGATCCTGGCAGCCGCCGATAGCCTCGCCGCCGAATTGGTGCGATCGAGATTCTCGTCAATTGTCGTAACCGATGAAGTGGGGATGGGAATCGTGCCGGAGTATCCGGCCGGCCGCCGCTTTCGCGATCTGCTCGGATGGACCAATCAGAAAATCGCGACAGCTGCCGATGAAGTGCTCCTCATGTTCTCCGGATGCGCGCTCAAGCTCAAGTAGCTCACGACGCCATCACAACGAAAGCGATCACTTCCACGATTTCGCCGCATGCGCCGATCATGTCGCCCGTGACGCCGCCAATCCATCGCGCATAGAAGAGACGCATCAGCGCCGGTACGACGAGCGCCAGCAATGTCGCCACGATCGCGCGGGGCGAAAGGACCAGAACCAGCGCGATTGCGACAGTCACCCCCGCCTTGAGCATCGTGCTCCCGCTCTCTGAGTTGACGAACGCCGTTCCCGCGCCGCTTGGCCTCACGTAGTCGATCCCTTGCGTCACCGAGACCATCGCCCATCGCGCGAGCCCCGGGACAAGGAAAAGCGCCGCGTATCGGCGCCATCCCGCGAGCGTCGCCAGCGCGATGAACTTGAACGTCAGATCGAAGATGAGCGCGAGTGCGCCGTAGCTCCCGATGCGGCTGTCGTGCATGATCTCGAGCGCACGCGTGGGGTCAGAGCGCGCTCCCAGCGCGTCGGCCGTGTCGGCCAGCGCGTCGAGATGAATCGCACCGGTCAGCAGCGTCAGCGAGAGCACATCGATCACCGAACGAATCGTGAGACCGAGGCGGATTCCCAGGAACCAGTCCTCGATGCAGAGCGCCAAGCCTATCGCGAAGCCGATCAGTGGGAACCACGCGAATGACGCGGCTACTGTTTCCCCGGCCGAGGGCGCAGAATCCATAACCGGCAGGATCGTGAGGAATCCGAGCGCGAGCCGAATCTCTTCGAGCAGCGTGGCGCGCCGTTCCGACGACGCGCCGGCATCCGCGCCCTGCCCTTCGCCGTTCATCGCACTTTTCCCGACACGCCAGCGTTAGCGAAGGTCGCCATGTCGTGGAACAGGTCGAGCGCTGACTCGATAACGTTCATTGCGAGGGCCGCGCCCGTTCCCTCGCCGAGCCGCATATCGAGCGAGAGGATCGGTCTCACCTTGAGAAGTTCCAGCACGCGAGCGTGGCCGCCCTCGGCCGAGCGATGACCAAAAAACAGGTGGTCGAACAGGCCCGGGCTGAGTTTTTCCGCCGCGGCGGCGCCCGCCGTCGAAATGAATCCGTCCACCACTACAGGTACGTTGCACGCCGCGCCGCCGATACATACTCCGATCATTGCCGCGATTTCGAAACCGCCCAGAGCAGCCAGCGTCCCCAATGGATCGCCGAGCGCCGAGCGGTGAAGCTCGAGCGCGCGCGCTACGACCTCGGTCTTTCGGCGAAGTCCCGGATCGTCGAGACCCGTCCCGCGGCCGACAATCACCTCCGGCGGCAAGCCGCAAAGCGCGGCCAGCAACGCGGAAGCAGAAGTGCTGTTCGCAATTCCCATCTCGCCGATTCCGATCAGTTTCACGCCCGCGTTTGCGAGGTCCCGCGCCGCCTCGATTCCAACGTCAAGGGCACGATGCGTCTGCTCTGGCGTCATCGCGGCTTCATTCAGCAGGTTGCGCGTGCCGGCACCTACACGCCGATAGGTCACACCCACGAATGGCGCCGTGCTCGTGTCGGTTTTCACGCCGACGTCGATTGTCCGCAGCTCGTAGCCGAAGCGCCGCGCGAGCACGCTGATTGCCGCCCCGCCCCCGGCGATGTTGCGCAGCATCTCAACTGTAACCGCCTGCGGAAATGCGCTGACCCCGGCCTCGGCAACGCCATGATCCGCGACGAAGACCGCGATCGCGCCGCGTCCCTTGCGCGCGCTGCCGTCGCGTCTTATTGCCGCGTAGCGGCGGACGATTTCTTCGAGGTAGCCGAGGCTGCCGGGCGGCTTGGTAAGAGAATCGAGCCGTGCATCCGCGGCCCACGCCTCTTCGGCATCGAGCGGCCGAATCTGTTTAAGCGTTTCTTCGAGCAGGCTCATCTCTGTCGCTTGCGGAGGATGATCGCATCACGGCGTGGCGAGGCTGGCAAGCATCGATTCAACGACACTCAGGACGGCTTCCAGAGCCGCGCCGCCGCCACCAGGCGCTCGTTGTCGGGACGCCCCCGCACGGCAATCCGGTACATTCCAGGCCCGCATCCAGGCAACTGAGCGAGGTCGCGAACGGCGATCTTGTTCTTTGCCATATGGGCGGCAAACGCTCCGCCGGAGGGCTCCCGCGCAACCTCGAGCATCATGAAGTTCGCTGAAGAAGGATTCACTCTGAGACCCGCGATGGTGGAAAGATTGCGCTGAAGAAAGTTGCGCTCCGCCTCGATCACGCTACGCGCGCGGTTCAAATAGTCGGGCGGCAAATCGAGACAAGCCTGAGCGACCATCTCGGCGGCGGCATTCACCGACCACGGTTCGATCGCTTCGCGCATGCGCGCGACCAATGCGGGATCCGCGATTGCAAAACCAAGCCGAATGCCGGCAATCGCGAAGCTCTTGGTCAGCGAGCGCAGCACGATCGCGCGCGGATTGCATTGAAGTATCGGCGCGAGCGACCTGGCGCCGCTGGCCAGATCGATGAAGGCTTCGTCGAAGATGCACCACGCGTTGCGCACCAGGCATCGCGCGCCGATCTCAAGCGCGACTTTTTCTTCCACGCAAGTACCGGTCGGGCTGTTCGGCCGGCCGAGCCAGATTGCGTCGGCACCGGCTCTTAGCGCATTGGCGATCCCTGAGATCCTGAGCGTGAATCCTGAAGCGCTCGCCAGTGGAATGGGATGCGCAGGCGAGCCAGCGACTGCGAGCGCGTTCGCAATCTCACTGAACGTCGGAATTACGACGTAGGGTTTCGTCGCTTGAAGGACGCGCACCAGCAGGTAGATTAGATGAACGGAGCCGTTGCCCGCGATCACGCGCTCGGGTTCGACGCCGATCCGGTCGGCGAACTTTCTTTCGAGGTCTCGCGGATGCGCCGGCGGGTAGCTCGCGATGTGCGTCGCCGCTCGTTGGTAAGCATCCAGCGCCTCAGGCGGCGGTCCGAGCGGATTCAGGCTGGCGCTGAAATCGAGCAGTCCTTCGGGCGTGTTACCTCCGTGGACGCGATCGACGGCGATGGCTCTCGGAGCCGTTGTACGTGAAGGAAACTTCTTCATCGCGTAATCACATAACGGAAAATGGCTAAGCCGAGGAACGCGATAGCGGTGGAGTAGCGAAGGAGCGAGCGCGACAATTCGATTGACTGAGGTGTGATCGGATTGTCGGCATCGCCGAGGAGCGCGCGATGCTCTAGTTCGCCGCCGTAAACCGTGTCTCCCCCTAACTGAACGCCCAACGCTCCCGCCATTGCAGATTCTGGGTGGCCCGCGTTGGGGCTCTCGTGCTTACGCGCGTCGCGCGAGCGTATCGCCAACGCCCGCTGCCCGCTGCCGAGCAAAAGCTCCGCTGCGGCCGCGATGCTGAACGCCGCTATTCGCGCCGGAAGCCAACTTGCAAAATCATCGAGCCACGCCGCGGTTCGCCCGAAATTGATATAGCGCTCGACGCGATAGCCGATCATCGAATCAAGCGTGTTGATCGCCTTGTAGGCGAGCGCGCCGACCGGGCCCGCGATGAACAGAAAAAGCATCGGCGCAATCACGGCGTCGTTCGAGTTCTCGGCCACAGACTCTACGGTGGCGCGAGCAATACCCTCAGCGTCGAGCGCGCTTGGATCGCGGCCGACCAAGGCAGGCAGCGCCGCGCGCGCCGCGGAGAGATCGCCGACGATGAGCGCTCGCTCGACCTTGTGCGCGGCGTCGTCAAGTCCGCGCAGCGCAATCGAAGTCCAGGCGATGAGCACGGCGACGGCGGCACCTACCGACGACCCCAATCGATCCGCGACTGCCACGACGAGATAAGCGAGCAGCGCGGTGAGGCCAACGATCCCGGCCGTCAGCAGCCGACCATTGCGACGATCCGCGCGCCGTTCGCCCGTGTGCAATCGTCGCTCGCCGATCGCGATCGCCGCGCCGATCATCCGCACCGGATGCGGCAGCCACTCCGGGTCACCGAAAAGAAGGTCGGCGCCGATCGCGATCGCGATCAGGAACAGAGAAAGATGCGTTGCGTGATTGACGCGGTTCATCCCCGCCTCGCGAGGGCAAGCGAGCAACTTCGGTACGCAGCGCGGCCAATCAGTTCGCCAAGGCGCGTGTGTTTGCCGCAATAGGAGTGCGCTGGACCGTTGTCCAGTGCTGCGACCACGATGCAATCGGTCCCTGTGCCGGTTGCGGGCTTGCCTGAGAGGACGCTCTTCACGCGAGCCGCGAGCACTGCAGCTACTCGCGCCTCGGTCGCGATCTGGATTGCCTCGACCATCGCGACTCCACTCAGCGCCCGGTTGATCAACACGATGAGATTGATCGTCCCCGGCGCAGTAGTTTCGACGGAAGCGGGATCCCCGACGCGCAGCGCATTGGAGCATCCCGCGGTACACCAGGCAGTTACTATCATATCGCCGCGTTTCTCCGTCGTGGAAGCGGCTTTTTTCATTTGCGCGCCGGTCATCATCGCGACCGCGCGCCTGGGGTTGACTCCTAGTGAGCGGACAACGCGGCCAAGATGAAGACGCGGCGCTTCCGTCGCCGCGCGATTACCTATCAAAATCTGGTGGTTGACGATCAGTTCGGCGCGTCTCGAGCCGCCGCCGAGCGGCGCCCATCCGAGCGTGCGAAATGTTTCCAGCAGAAAGATCGCGAGCGTAGGACCGCGAATCTCGGACCGCCACGGAACCGCAACTCGCAAGGTCAGTCGATCCGGCGCCGGCCGGCGGGGATTATACCGCGCCAGATTGAAACGTCGTCGATTGCGGCCTTGAGCGCATCGCCGCGCGCGCCGTAGCCCTTCCAGGAATCGAAGTGCAGCAACGAGCGGGGCGGCAGGCGCTCTGCCCACTCCACCGTTTCGAGGACGGGACGCTCCGGAAACTCCCGTACGTAGCCTATACACAGGTAGGCGACCGGGATGACGTGGTCGGGAATCGAAAAAATCTGGCGCAGCGCGTCGTTACGCAGGATGCTGACCCAGCCCACGCCGAGCCCTTCGGCGCGTGCCGCAAGCCACAGGTTGCCTACGGCGAGACAGGCCGAATAGATCTCGACTTCGTCAATGCTACTCTTACCGAGCACGCCGGGGCCGAAACGATCGGGCGTGCAGGTAACAATTAAATTGAGCGGCGCTTCGAGAATACCTTCGAGCTTGAGCGAAAGAAACTTTTCCTGGCGCGCGCCGCTGAACGACGCGGCATTTTCGCTTCGCTCGTCTTCGAAGATTTCGCGCACGCGCCGGCGCCGCTCGAGGTCGCGCACGATGATAAAATCCCATGGCTGCGTGAAGCCCACGCTCGCCGCATGATGCGCCGCGATCAGCACGCGCGCGAGCACTTCGTCGGCAACGGGAATGGAGACAAATTCGCGGATATCGCGGCGGCGGAAAATCGCCTCGTAGAGACCGCGCCTCAGCGCGGGCTCGAAAGCATGGCGGTTCGAATCACGCATCTCGCTGGTTTCCGACGCGGCAGGCCGCACGCGAGTTGCGCGCGCATCAGCGTCCGGGATTGACGCAGGCGAGGACGACTCCCCGCCCGCGATGCATCAGCCGATCAGGCGGCAGCCTTCTTCGCGGCCGCAAGCACGGCCTCGTAGTTGGGCTGGTTGGCGACTTCCTTGACGTATTCGACGTATTGCACGTTGTCGTTCTTGTCCACGACGAAGACCGCACGTGCGAGCAGGTGCAATTCCTTGATCAGCGCGCCGTAGTTCTTGCCGAATTCGGCGCTCCGATAGTCGCTCAGCGTGGTGACCTTATCGACGCCGGCCGCACCGCACCATCTGGCCTGCGCAAACGGTAGATCGAGCGAGATCGTGAGGATCTGGACGTCGCCGGGAAGCTTGGCCGCCTCTTCGTTGAAACGCCGCGTCTCCATATCGCAGACGGGAGTATCGAGGGATGGCACCGCGGAGATGATTTTGACTTTGCCTTTGAATTGATCGAGCGTCGCCGGCCGCATCGTTTTGTCGACCAGTGTAAAGTTCGGAGCCTTTTGGCCGACCTTGATTTCCGGTCCGACCAGCGTCATCGGGTTGCCCCGCATTGTTACCGCGCCTGCGCGTTCTTCGGCCATGAGAAAAATCTCCTTCGGAATCTGAGTGGGAAATCGAACACTGAGACTCTAATCTCTCGGGCGATTCACGTAAACAAGCGAGATCCGGGCGAGTGTTTGACCGGGACGTCAGCTGTCCGAGCTTCGATATCGGGCCTGGCGCTCCGCGTCGATCAGATCGGCGTCCTCGCGCGCCGGCCGCTCCGGCATCCAGCCCTTGGTGTAGTCGCGCACCTCCCACGTGCGATCGTTGGCATCCCAAACGTAGGGCAGCTCGACGATCGTTCCGGGCCGGTCAATCGTGTCGAACGCGCGCATCGCGTCGCGCACAATCTGGCGCTGCAACTCAGGTTGGTCGGGCTTTCCAGTCTGATGCCCGAGCGGAAAATTCACGAACACCGCGCGCGGCGGATTCACCGCCCGCGTGATGTCGAGCGCCGAGGTCATGCAGAGCGTTGGAATTCCAGCTGCTTCGACGACGCGCGCAATCAGTCCGACGGACTGATGGCATACGGGTCAAGCAGGCACGAGGTAGAACGCGTCGGCGTGGGCGGCTTTCAGCTCATCGACGATGCGCGGCGCGAGCTCGTCGCGAACCTTGCGCGCCGAGTAGATGCCGCCCATGAAGCTGAATGCCGGATCGCATAGCGCGCCGATCGTTCCGTCGGCCTCAAGCTCGCGCATCCGTTCGAGCGGGAACACGCAGTTGGGATCGTGCTGGGCATCGGCCGTCGGATATCCGAAGTGCCAGACGTTGAGTTCTTCGCGGCGCGCGTTCTTCGGGATGCGGCGATAGGAGGCATCCTCGTGATGGAAGCGCGGCTGGTCGCGATACATGATGCCGCCCGAGCTGATGAGAGCAACGCGGCACTCTGCAATCGGTTTCTTGAGGGGTGTGAACGGCGGAACATCCTCGTTGACTACCCATCGATAGGGCGTGAAGTCGCTATAGAGTTCGCGCGTGCGCGGAATGTATTCGACTGGCATCGGGTGTCCTCCGTGCTCGTCCCCAGTCAACAACGAGCGGCGGCGCTGTTCAAGCGCAGCCGCTCGCGCGGGTTCTGGCAATACTCCGGCGGCTTACTCGGCGGAGAGGTTGCCTGGATTGGGGTAGAAGCACGCATCTGAGTTGCTGACCGGCGAAGTGAATGGTGCTTTCCAGGGCGAAGCCGGATCGCTGGGCGCCACCCCTGGAAAAGCCTGCGTAGTCGGCGCCGGGTTCGGAGGCTTATCGCTGGTCAGGAAGCCGTCAGCGAGTTTTACGCCGAAGCCAAAGCATCCGCCCTCCGGGCAATCGACATCCTTGGTGGCCCAACTGCAGATTCCGTTGTCCGTGCTGCATTCGTTCATCTGGAACGTGCTTGATGGAGGCGAGAAGATGCTATCGGCGCATTGACAATTGTCCACGCCCGTTCCTGGCTTCGCGACCCACTTGCAGAAGGTTTGGGGTTGACAATGATCCTGTTGAGCGGCCGCATACAAGTCCTGGAAGGTTTTCTCCGCGCCTGTGGGGTCGGTGACCTTGATCTTGCTCATGTCCAGCGTGACGGTTAGCACTCCAGTGCTCGAGTTGTAACTAACATTGTCGGCCGCATCGGGAATCGCACCAATGTTATCGAATTCATAGGCACCGGGCAGTCTCACTCGGGTGAGCCACAGGTTAGCGGTGGAGTCCTTATTGAAATTGGGACCCACGTAGATGTCGTATGTCTGCTTCGTGGTGTTCTTCGCGAAGAGCAGAAATACGTAGTAGGTCTGGCCCTTCTCAAAGATATTGAAATGGACGATGTTCGGCTGCGACTGCGCGGTTTTGCTCGGAGTCGTATCAA
>JASHQJ010000180.1 GCA_030037595.1 Candidatus Binataceae bacterium | reverse complement strand
GGGCGGAACCTGTATGATCCCGATCTGATGAAGGCGCTCGACATCAAATACTATTCGATCGGGCGAAAGCCGGTCGGAACGGAGGATTCGCGTTGAGAATTCTCGTCACCGGTGGGGCAGGCTTTATCGGATCGAACACCGTCGATGCGCTGGTCGCGAACGGCGCCGGTGAAATCTCCGTGCTCGACGATCTCTCGGCCGGCAAGCGGCATCAGGTGAATCCTAAGGCCGCGTTCCACCAGATCGATTTGCGCGATGCCGCCGCGGTCAAGGGCGTCGTGGAGGCGACCCAGCCCGGGGCGATTGTGCATCTGGCGGCGCAGATGGATGTGCGCCGCTCGGTCGCTGATCCCGCCTTCGATGCTCAGGTAAATCTCGTCGGATTTCTCAATCTGTTAGAGGCCGCGCGGAAGAATGGACTGCGCCGCGTAATCTTCGCATCGACGGGCGGTGCGATTTACGGCGAGCAGGATGAGTTCCCGTGCAACGAAGATCATCCGCGCCGGCCAGTGAGTCCTTACGGCGTCGCCAAGCTTGCGACGGAGGCTTACCTCTTCTTTTACAAGGCGGAGTACGGAATCGATTACGTCGCACTCCGCTATGGCAACGTTTATGGGCCGCGCCAGGATCCGCACGGCGAGGCGGGCGTGGTCGCGATTTTTTCGGGCCTGCTGCTCGACCATAAGCCGGTTACAATCTTCGGCGACGGCAAACAGACGCGCGATTACGTTTACGTCGGCGACGTCGTCGCGGCGAATCTTGCGGCGCTCAGCTCGAGCGTGTCGGGCGAGGCGTTCAATATCGGCACCGGAGTCGAAACCGACGTGAATCAACTTTACGACACTCTCGCGTCAATCGCGGATTTTCCAGCACTGGCGACACACGCCGCGCCGCGTCCCGGCGAACAGCGCCGCTCGGTTATCTCGCCCGCTCGTGCGGCGGAGAAGCTCGGATGGCGCCCGCAGGTGAAGCTCGCCGACGGTCTCGCGAGGACCTTCGAGTATTTCAAACAGCAGCGCTCACGTTCTGGGTGAAATGACTGACCCCAGGTCGATACGGAACTTTTCGATCATCGCGCATATCGATCACGGCAAGTCCACGCTCGCCGATCGATTGCTTGAGCGCACCGGAGCGCTGAGCCAGCGCGAACTGAAAGAGCAGTTCCTTGATTCGATGGACCTCGAGCGCGAGCGCGGCATCACGATCAAAGCGCGCTCGGTGCGCCTCAACTATGAAGCGCACGATGGCAAGGCCTACGTGCTGAACCTGATCGACACTCCCGGCCACGTCGATTTCGCCTACGAAGTCTCGCGGAGCCTTTCCGCGTGCGAAGGTGCACTGCTCGTGGTCGATGCGAGTCAGGGGGTCGAGGCGCAGACGCTGGCCAACGTTTATCTCGCGCTCGACCACGGCCTCGAGATCGTGCCGGTCATCAACAAGATAGATTTGCCCGGCGCCGATATCGAGCGCACGCGCCAGCAGATCGAGGACATAATCGGGCTCGACGCATCAGAGGCGATTCTCACCAGCGCCAAGGAAGGCATCGGTATCGAGGAATGTCTTGAAGCGATCGTGACGCGCATCCCGCCGCCGAAGGTCGATCCGTCAGCCGGCACGCGCGCTCTTATCTTCGACAGCTGGTACGACAGCTACGAGGGTGTGATCGGCCTCGTGCGCGTGTTTGGCGGCGAGTTCCGCAAGGGGATGAAAGTGCGCCTGATGGGCACGGGCAAGGATGGCGAGGTGATGCGCCTCGGCCATTTCACGCCGCACGAGCAGCCTGCGCAGACGCTCGGGCCCGGCGAAGTCGGGTTCATCGTCGCGGGAATCAAGACCGTTGCTGACATGCGCGTCGGCGACACGATCACTGACGCCGAGAATGCTGCGGCCGAGCCGCTGCCCGGCTTCAAGGAACTCAAGCCGATGGTTTTCGCCGGACTCTACCCGACGGAGGCCAACCAATATGCTGCGCTTCGCGATGCGATCGAGAAGCTGCGCCTCAACGACGCGAGCCTCGTCTGCGAGCCGGAAACTTCGCAGGCGCTGGGCTTCGGCTTCCGCGCGGGATTCCTCGGCCTGCTCCACATGGAGATCGCGCAAGAGCGGCTCGAGCGCGAGTTCGGCATCAATCTAATCGTCACTGCGCCGACGGTTGCGTACCGAGTGCGAACCGTGAGTGGCGAGCTCCTGATGGTTGACAATCCGACCCATCTGCCTGATGAGAATTCGATCGAAGCGATCGAGGAGCCGTTCATTCTCGCGTCGATTCACATGCCCGAGGATTTTCTCGGCGCGGTGATGGCGCTATGTGAGGATCGTCGCGGCGTGCAGCGCGATCTCAAGTTCCTCGGCCAGAAGCGCGTGATTTTGCACTACGAGTTGCCGCTCGCCGAGATCGTTTTCGATTTCTACGACCGCCTCAAATCGGTGAGCCGCGGCTACGCCTCGCTCGACTACGAGTTTCTGGACTTCCGCGCTGGGCCTCTGGTTAAATTGGATATCCTGATCAACGGCGAAGTGGTGGATGCGCTGTCAATCATAGTGCATCGCGACAAGGCTTATGAGCGGGGGCGGGCACTATGCGAGAAGATGCGCCAATTGATCCCACGCCAGATGTTCGAGGTCGCAATCCAGGCTTCGATCGGATCGCGTATCATCGCTCGCGAGTCGGTTAAGGCGCTGCGCAAAAACGTCACCGCCAAGTGCTATGGTGGAGACATCACCCGCAAGCGCAAGCTTCTCGAGAAGCAGAAAGAAGGCAAGAAACGGATGAAACAGGTCGGGCGCGTCGAGATTCCACAAGAGGCGTTCCTCGCGCTGCTCAAGGTGGGAGACTAGAGCGGTGGCTCAACCAGCGCGCGACTTGATGAAGAGCCGCTCGACCGGCGGCGAGACGCGTCCAGGTACGCCCCCGCCGCAGAAATCGGTCATTCGCGAGTACGCCGAGGCGATGGGAATCGCGCTGGCGCTCGCGATCGTCATCCGCACCTTCCTGGTTCAGGCGTACAAAATTCCATCGGGCTCGATGGAGCCGACGCTGCTGGTGGGAGACCATATCCTCGTCAACAAACTTGTCTACGGGCTGCGTATGCCCGACTCGATCTTGGGCGTGCAGATTCCCGGTCTGCCCTATGGCAAATATCTTTTTCGGCTCGAACCGGTGCATCGCGGCGACGTCGTCGTGTTCGTATTTCCGCCCGATCCGACCAAGGATTTCATCAAGCGCGTGATCGGCGTCGCCGGCGACACGGTCGAAGTCAAAAGCGGCGCCGTGTGGCTCAACGGCAAGCCGATGGATGATCCCCACGCCCACTTCGAAGTTGCCCCGCAGGATCGCTCCGAGGTGGCGCCGCGCGACAATTTCGGCCCGGCCACCGTGCCGCCCGGCAAGCTCTTCATGATGGGTGACAATCGCGACCGCAGCTACGACAGCCGCTTCTGGGGATTCGTCGATGACGATCAGGTTGAAGGCCGTGCCATGATCATCTACTGGTCATGGGACAGCGACGGCACCAGTTTCATCCCGATTCGCTGGAGCCGATTCGGGATGATCGTGCGCTAGCATCCAGGAGGGCACGTGGCTGACGAGGCGGTAACCAGGATTGGCGCAATCCTCGAGGA
>JASHQJ010000179.1 GCA_030037595.1 Candidatus Binataceae bacterium | reverse complement strand
GGAACTTATCGAGGACGGCACCACGATCCAGATCGGAGTCGGCGATCCGAGTGCGCAGATGCCGCGGCTCGGCGCATTCGATCGTAAGCACGATCTTGGGTTGCACACCGAGATGGTCGCGCCGGGAATCGCGCGGCTGGTGGATCGCGGGATCATCAACGGCCAGCGCAAGACGATTCATCGCGGCAAGGCGATCGCGGTCGCGTGGTCGGGCTCCGATACGGAAGACCTGCGCGTCATCGATGACAATCCGGCCTTCGAGCTCTACGACCCCGAATACGTGTTGAAGCTATCAACCATCACGTCGAATTATCGCCAGACCTCGATCAACAACGCCTTGAGCGTCGATCTCACCGGCCAGATCAACTCGGAGACAGTAATCGGCGCGCGCATGATGAATGGCACCGGCGGCCAGCCTGAGACCCACATCGGCGCGTTCATGTGCCCGGGCGGGCGCGCGATCACGCTCCTGCCCTCGACCGCGATGGGCGGCGCTGTCTCGCGGATCGTGCCCCAGTTGGAGCAGGGCGCGCTGGTTACGATACCGCGGTACTTCGCCGATACCCTCGTAACCGAATTCGGCATCGCGCGGCTGCTCGGCAAGACTCATCGCGAGCGGGCTCACGAGCTAATCGCGGTCGCACACCCGGAGCATCGCGCCGAACTACGAGAGGCAGCGAATCGGCTTTTCGGCTAGCCGTGAGCGGCGAAAGCTAATAATCTGTGGATAAATGAAGCCAAAATTGGCGAGAAAACCTTCGATTTTCCTAAAATGCGCAAATAGTATGTCACAGGGGGGTATAGCCTAAGGCGTTTTTTGTGATAACTTAACGGCGCAGTAAGGTCGGATAAGCCTAATAAAGGTTTTCAAGATCACATGCAGCCTGCGGCCAAGGTCCTGACCGTAAACGAGCTTGCGGAGTACCTGCGCGTCCATCGCTCGACCATCTATCGCCTGTTGAAAAAGGGGCAACTACCCGGCTTCAAGATTGGAAGCGACTGGCGCTTCAACGTCGAGGTAATCGACGAGTGGCGTCTTAAGCAGGGTGCCGCTGCCCTGGACAGCGCGGGCGAAGAAGAAGACTGAACGGTCATTCGTTGCGATTCGCAACCGCTCCAGGTCGCGATCGATATTGTTCCCCTGCCACATGAGTGCCTAAACTGCGGCGATGCCGACTGATGTCAGTGCCAAGACCCGCCACTTCACCGAGTCTGTAATCCGCGAGATGACGCGTCGGGCGCTAAAGTCCGGCGCCGTCAATCTCGCCCAGGGATTTCCCGATTTCGCCGCGCCCAGCGAACTCAAGGAAGCCGCCAAGCGCGCGATCGACGAGGACTACAATCAGTACGCGATCACGCACGGCTCGCCTAATTTTCGGCGCGCGATTGCCGACAAGGTCCGCGCCTACAACGGCATCGCGTGCGACCCCGACCTCAACGTCACGGTAACCTGCGGCGCGACTGAGGCGATGATCGCAACGATGCTCGCGGTCATCAACCCGGGCGACGAGGTCATCATCTTTGAGCCGTTCTACGAGAACTACGGGCCCGACGTTATTCTCGCCGGCGCGACACCGCGCTTCGTGGCACTCAGGGGCTCGGCTTACGGAATCGACCGCGCCGAGCTGGAGGCGGCCTTCGGCCCGCGCACCAAGGCAATCGTAATCAACACGCCGCACAACCCGAGTGGCAAGGTGTTCAGCCGCACTGAGCTCGAGACCATCGCCTCGCTATGCCGTCATTACGACACGCTCGCAATCACCGACGAGATCTACGAGCACATCATCTACGGTGAGGCGCGCCACGTTTCGATCGCAAGTCTCCCCGGGATGGCGGAGCGCACGGTCACGATCAGCGGGCTCTCCAAGACCTACTCGATAACCGGATGGCGTCTCGCATACGCGATCGCGAGCGAACCAATCACCTCGGCGATTCGCAAGGTTCACGATTTCCTGACGGTCGGCGCGCCGCATCCGCTGCAGGAAGCGGGAGCCGCCGCGCTCAGGCTACCCGAGTCGTTCTACGTTGACCTCGCCGCGATGTACGACCGCAAGCGCACCGCGCTCTATGCCGCGCTGCGGGATGCCGGCCTCGAATGCAGCTCGCCAGAGGGCGCTTACTACATCATGGCCGACATCGGCGCGCTCGGCTTCCGCGATGACGTCGAGGCGGCGGATTTCTTTCTGGATTCGGTAGGGGTCGCAGCGGTGCCGGGGTCGAGCTTTTATCATCGCCCTGAACTCGGACGCGCCAAGCTCAGATTCACATTCTCCAAGAGCGACGAAACGATTGCCGCGGCTGCCGCGCGGCTTAGGACGTTGAAGCAGAAGCTCGCCGAGCGTAGAGGCTAGGCCGCGCCCGCCTTGGGCGGTTCCTTGCCGCCTCGTATCGCGCGCATCCGAGGGCGTTCGATTCCACCTGAGAGATAGACCAGCACAGTCCAGGCGCTACGCGTCCACGGGTACGCGATTATCACGGCGCCGACGGCGACCGCGCAAAGAATCACAATCTGTAGGGTGTCGGAAAGATGCGTGGCGAACGCGACGACGAGCCACGCCACCAAGAATGCGACCGTGGCGACGGCGTAATCGAGATACATTGCGCCCAACGATTCGCCGGGATCCTTCCAGAACACGACGTGACATCGTGGGCAGGTGCGGTTCATCCGAAAGTGCGTCGCGAACACGTCGCCTCGGCCGCATACCGGACACTTGCGCTGGAGCGCGCGCCGCATGAGGACCGAGTTGGGTTGCGTCGTTGCCATCTAGATTAAATCTTACTCGTGCGCCGCGGAGACGCCAATGAAAAATCTCGCGAGCGGCGCACATCGCGGCGAAGGTTCCGCGTGAAACATGTCTCGACGTTCTTTCTCTTGCAAGGCTGAACTGTTCAGCCCTAATCGCAAAAGCTCAATCGTGATTCGGCGCGGCAATCGTGGGGCAACTCGCGTTGAGATTCTGGACCTGCAGGTGCGCCGCAACACTGCCGGTCGCTGCCGCCGCGCAATACCATCGGATGGCCTCGTCGGTGCTTTGCTCGACGCCGGGTCCTTTCCTATAAAGCTCGGCGAGGTGAATCTCCGATTCGGCGTAGCCCTGCTCCGCCGCGGACTTGAAGCATTGAAACGATTGCGCCGGATCGCGATCAACGCCAATGCCCGTGAGGTACATGTATCCCAACGAATCCTGCGCAAACGGGTTTCCCCGCGCCGACGATTTTATCAGCCAATCCAGTGCCTGTTTCGGACCCGCCTGAACGCCAAGGCCATGCAGGTGCATGTAGCCCAGGTTGTTCTGCCCCATCGCATCGTTCTGTTGCGCAGCCTTCCGATACCAGTCCAAAGCGCTTGATGGGTCGCGAGCGACGCCTCTGCCGTAGAGATACATATCGCCTAGGTCGTTCTGAGCCAGTGCGCAGTTCTGCGCCGCCGCGCTCTGAAAGTTATCCTGCGCTTTCTGATAATCCTGCGTCACACCAAGCGCGGACGCGTATAGCTGTCCCGAATTATCCTGTCCCAGCGCATTGCCTCTGGCCGCCGCTAGCGCGGACCAGTTCCTCGCGAGACCGTAATCGCGAGGAACGCCGAGGCCGTTTGGGTAGACGTACGCAAGTCGCGCGGCCGCATCGGCGTCGAGGGCTTAACGCCTTTGCGAGGCATGCGTTGATATCCGTGGCGCACGCCGTCACGTCGGCGCCGCATGGTTTGACCGGTACCGGCGGCCATCGCTTTGGAATTCCGGCAAACATAGGAGCGGCGAAGACGCAGACGGAGGATGGCGGCGGGTTGATCGCCGGCGATGGTGCAGGGCTCATCGACGGAAGCGGCAGAGCCGCGGCTGGAGAGGCCACGGCGGGCGACGATTCCGCCTCAGCGACGTTCGTGATTTCGACTTCGGGCGACGCCGAACCAGCCGCCGCCGTTTGTAGTGATCCGGCCTGCGAGGTACCGGACAAATTGTCGGCCGTACTCGGGCTGGCGCCTTGCGTCACACTTGGAGCAGGATCCACCGGCGATGGCCTCTCGATTTTGGTCGAGATCATGTTGGCGAGGACGCCAACAAGGATCGCTCCCGTTGCCGTTGCGAGCAGCGCAATCTAACTGCACTCGAGATTGGATTTTCTTTGAGGGTTCGGCGGCCTGCGCGATGTTTACGAATCAGAACAGAGGTTTGATGCCCCAGTTGAAGCCGAGTTCAGCCCGAACATCTACACGCGCAGCAGGTTGAAAACGCCCAACGAGCTCTGCGCATCCTTGGTGTAGTTGTAAATCGATACCGACGAACGGACTGACGCCGCGCAGCACCGGATTGAAGTAGATCGCGCGCGAGTGAGTCTCGAAACCCGACTGCGAATCGTATACGGTTCCGCCCCCTCGCTACGGCCCGAATCCGCACTTGTTGGTCCAGTAGCCCTGCGCGGTCGCCTCGAGCGCGAGATTCGGCAGGATCCACCGCCGCGCTTTTCCATGCCGAGACCGGCACTGGCAGACCCTTCTCATGGAATCGGATACGCGCTTCGAACTGCGAAAAGGTGTCAAAGTGCCGACTGGCGTTGATGCGGAAGTCGTCGTAAGTGAACTCGATCCCGACCTTCGCGCGCAGATCTCATCCCTGCAGAAACGCTGGGGGATTCGATTCGCGATACTGGTAACGCGGCGTCAACCGCCGCTCATAGAAGCCGCCGAAGGTGAACCAGCGTGTGCCACCAGTATCCAGCTTTGATTCGGCGCGATTTTGGCGCCGCCGAACCAGAATGGCGTCGTGCTGAAATTGTTGGCGCTGTTGCCGAAGTATCGGCACTGAAACTGTGCCGCGTTCTCGCTATTAAACCAGAACGTGCCGAGGAATTGCGGCAACTGCATCGTGGTCATTGGCCAAGGTCCGGACGCAGGCGAATCGTGCTGTCGAGCGACGAATCCACGCGCCGGCGCACGGCGCTGTTCGACGTCAGGAACTCATATGTGTCGTCGCCGTCGATATCAATCTGGTGCCGCTCGGGAGTCAGCAGGTTCTCGGGAAGCTCGACGTCGGCAGCGCGAGCGGTGGGAATTGCGATCGCGAGTGATAGCAGCGCGATCACGAGTATTATAACTCCGTGGCGCGACATTGTGCCCGATGTAGCAAGGTTTGCTACGGCAAACGAAAGACAAATTCGTCTTGAGCTGCCTACTTCGACTCGAGTGGAGGTGCCGGGGTGCCTGGCTGCGACGCGAAACCGTCGGGCAAGTCGCGCACCTCGGTCAACCGAATCACCACCAGCGTACCAGCGTCGAACTTCTTTTGACTCGGCCCGACAATCCCGAGCCGGGCGAGCATGTACTTGCGCGGTATGCCCTGCAGGATCTCCTGCTGCGAATCCTTGTCGCTTTCGATCGCGGCCTTGGCCATGAACGCGGGGCCGTCTTTTGCGCCGATCCAGATCATCGCGGGGCTGCCGCGCCGGATACGCTTAGCCTTCCAGCTCGTCGCGCCCGTTTGGATGAGCACCGTGTTGTCCTTGCTCATGATGAACCAGACCGGCGCCGAAGTGCTCTGATTGCCGTCCTTGCGAACCGTGGCGATGTAGATAAGGCTTGCCTTGCCGAGGGCCTTCAGATCGCGGTCCGAGAGCGCCGCGCTGGCGGGAATGCTGGTGCTGAATGCGATGGCGATAGTGCAAATCGCCGAGAGAATCGCGACCAGAAATCGAGGGCGGCGCGCGTTCATTCTTCTCCCCTCTCGATTCAATCGCCAAGGAAACGGCGGCGCACGAAGACCTCTCCGAGGAACAGCAGGATAACGATCGGCAACAGAATCGAATCCGCGCTGGTCCGAACCGAAACCATCGTGCCCGTATGTTGGACGATTTCCGCGTCGCTGGCGTCGAAGCCGCCGCGCGTAGCCTGAGCCAAATCGCGGAGCAGCTCGACGTTTGGTGGACGGATACGCAGCTCGGCGCTGTCGGCCGCGATCGAGCCCGGCGTTGCAAATTCGCGCTGCTCGATTATGCGTTCGGTGTCGCCTGCCTTCAGCATGAGCGTCGCGCTGTACTTGCCGCGCGAGAGCGGCCCGAGGTCGGCGCGATAGAGCGAAGCATCAGCCTGCGTCATCGCAACATCGGTTGCATGCGAAGGTCCGCTGATGCGGCAAACCAGGTTGCTGACCGGATTGTTGTCGGCCTTCTCAGCCTCGATGGCGATTGAGCCGTCGGGACTCGGCATGATTCTCATCGTAAACGGTCCCGCGTCGCCCTCACGCATTGTCCAGGTGACCAGCTGCGACCAGAACTCCGCATAGCGGTTCCATCGGATCCAGCTCAGCGTCGCGAGCGAATCGGGGTCGGCGGCGAAAACCGCGGCGCGGCCGAGGCCGTATTGCCAGGCCGCGAGCAAGGGTGCGGAGCGATCGCCGCGCGTCACGCTGAGCGGCACCTGCGCCCCATCCTTGGCGGAGGTCGAGGCGAAGAAATCGATCGGCGGAACTTCCTTGGCGTCGATCCCAGTGAGGATCGCGCTCGGCGCACCCGCCACCACCGCGGTGCGATCCTGCTTGCGCCGGTTCATCGCCTCACGCGTGAGTCCGACCAGTAACAACGGAAGCTTTTCAATATCCGAGACGCGGTAAAAGACGCCGCCGGTTGCCTGCGCGAAGTCCTGCAGCAACTGAAGGTTGGCAAGGTCGGGGCCGATTCGGATCGTCGAGACCGGAATCTTTTCGTGCACGTAGCTCGCGATCAGATCATCGTGGTCGTGATACTGCCGGTTGGTATCGCCGTCAGTGAGCAGGATCACCTGCCGCACGGCGATCTTGCTTTGCAGGATTTCGCGTTCCGCGATTTCCAGCGCGTCCTTGAAATCGGTGCCGCCGCCGGGCTGGAGCCGTTCGATCCGGTTTTCCAGGTCGGCGCGATCGTCGCCAAGAGGCTGGAGATGCCCCAACACGTAGGGCTGCGAGTCGAACGCGATCACGCCCGCGAAATCGGTGTCATCGAGCTGACGCAGCAGCGCTACCGCCGCTTCCTTCGCGTAGCGGATACGCTCGCCGTCGCGTACAGCGGGATATCGCGAGTCGTAGCTCATCGAGTTCGAACGATCGATGCAGAGATAAACTGCAATCGGCTCGCGCGAGGGCGGCGGCGGTTGCAGCTCGAAGGTTACCGGCAACGTCTTCTCGAGTTCGCCGCCGCGAAAACTGTCCTGGCGGAGGGTGTCGCCCGTCGCTACCAGCCCGCCCCCGAGATCCGCAACGTAGCGATTGAGTGCGTGCTGTACCTGTGCGTTGAGTTCGCTCGCCGGCACGTCCGCGAGGATCACGAGCTGATAGGGAAGATAGTCTAGAGGATTGGCGCTGAGACTCAGCGGCGAGACCGTGTCAATCCGG
>JASHQJ010000178.1 GCA_030037595.1 Candidatus Binataceae bacterium | reverse complement strand
GCGTGGTGAAGGTCGTAATCGCGGAGACCGCGACCGCGAGCGTGTAGATAAAGTCACGGCTCGCGTTCAGGCGCAATCCGACGCCCGCGATGATGAACGAGAACTCGCCGATTTGCGCGAGGCTCATGCCCGCCTCGACCGAGGTCGTGATTCCCGCGCCACTCATCAGTGAGCCGAGTCCAACCGCAACGACCTTTCCGACGATAACCGCGCCGACCAGCAAGATCATCGCGAGCCAGTGCTCGGCGATGAGGCTCGGATCGATCATCATCCCGACTGAGACGAAGAACACCGCACCAAAGAGATCGCGCACCGGCGCGACCAGGTGCTCGATCGAATGCACTTCACCCGACTCCGCGACCAGCGATCCGCCGAGAAACGCGCCGAGTGCCACCGAGTAGCCGGCATGCTCTGCCAGCAGCGCAAGCCCGAACGCGATTCCCACGCTCGCGATCAGCGTGGTCTCAGGCCGGTTCAGCCGTACGACGAGCCTGATCACGCGCGGCACGACGATGATACCGATGCCGACCAACAGCGCGAGAAAGATCACCAGGTGCGCGACCGTCCTGAACAGCATCGGCGCCGAAACCTGCGTACCGGAGGCGAGCGCGGTCAGGATCGCGAGCTCGACCACCGCGGTCAGGTCCTCCATCAGAAGCACGCCGAACACGAGATCCCGCAGGCGCTGGGTGGTGGATGTCTCCTCGTAGGCCTTGGCGACGATCGTGGTGCTCGAGATTGAGAGGAACGCTCCTGTAAAGATGCTCTCGAGCGGCGTCCAGCCCATCGCCTTGCCGCAGATGTAGCCAAGCCAGATCATCAAACCGACCTGGATGGCCGTGATGAACCCCGACGTCGGACCAAGCTTGATCAACTTGCGCACGCTGAACTCGAGCCCCAGCGCGAACATCAGCAGGATCACGCCGAACTCGGAGAGCGTGTGGATGCGATCGTAGTTGGCGAGCAGCGGAACCCTTAGATGGGGTCCCACCACCATCCCCGCCACCAGGTAGCCGACCACGACCGGCTGGCGCATCGCCTGGAAGATAACCGTCGTGAGTGCGGCGACGCACAGTACCAGCGCGAGATCGCCAAGGAAATTTGCGGTCGTGAGCGGTGCGAGCATCACCAGCCGGCCCTCGGCCGGCGCGATCTATGTATCAGCAGCGAGCAGCTAACGCACATCCGCGACGCGCGGCAGCACCTTGGTCCAGAAGAGCTCGATCGTTTTCATCAGGCGGTCGTGTGGCATCAGGCCGTTGTACATCCAAGCGAATATCCAGCGGATCGGAAGCCGCTTCACGAGATGCTCGAGTTGGCGCGTGACAGTGTCAACGGTGCCGACGAACGCGAGTCCATTGCTCCAGAGATCGGCAGCCTCGCCGGTCTTCGGATCGTTGAGGCCGGCGGAAAAGCCGAATGGCTCGAACCATTCGTGGCCGCAAAAGTATCCGCTGTCGTGCCAGATCGCGCGCGCCTCATCGTCGCTGTCGGCGATCACGATGTCACGCAGCACACCCATCCCATCGCCGAGCGGCTTCTTCGAGACCCCGGCATAAACGTCGCAGAGGTGACGCTCGAGATCGGGATGCAGCGGCGGCAGGATCGCGGTGACGCCCTGCTCGGCGCACCATCGGATGCTGCGCTCCGACGACGCGAACGGCTGGAACACCGGAGGATGCGGCTTCTGCACCGGCTTCGGCACGACCGAGACGGCGCGCACCAGGCCGTTCTCGATACCTCCGCCCCACTTACGCGTCGCCTCCAGCGTCCACGGCGTGTCGCCCGGCGGCACCCGCCAGTAGCGGCCGTCATAGTTGATAAAGTCCTGGGTCCACGCCTGCTTGATGATGCGGAAGTTCTCCTCGAACGCCGCGCGGTTGGCGGCGTCGATCTCGTCGTGCTGATGAGGCAGCGCGCCGTGAATCCCGTGCGTCTGCTGCGCCATGATATCGACCCATCGGCGCTGATAGCCGCGCGCGAAGCCGGCGTTCGCGCGCCCACCCGACATATGATCGAGCATCGCGATATCCTCAGCGACGCGTATCGGATTCTGCGACGGCAGCACGATTCCAAGCTGCCCAACGCGAAGCCGCTTGGTCTGCATCGCAATGTAGAGATCGAGCAGGACAGGATTGTTCGATAGTTCGAAGCCCTCGACGTGGAAGTGATGCTCGGTGAAACTGATTGAATCGTAACCGAGATCGTCGGCAAGGCGCGCCTGCGCGGTAATTTCGCGGAGCATCTGATCGTAGAGCGAGCCGTTGAGGCCGACGCGGCCCTTTTCGATTTCCGTCTTGTTGCCGACTGAGGGCAGATAAAAGAGTGATACCTTCATTTGATGCACTCCAGGCGCTTCCGACTCTAGAACCCATCGCGCGAGCGCGGCAAGCGAAATCACTTTGCCGACGCGGCGCGGGGCGGACTATACTCGCGGCCAGTACCAGTTCAAGGACCGATCGGTCATGCGGCTGAAGGACAAGATCGCGCTCATCACCGGCGCCGGTTCGGGGATCGGCGAAGCCACGGCCAAAACGTTCGCGCGCGAAGGCGCAGCAGTGGTGGTCGTCGATCTAAACGATGAAGGCGGCCAGCGCGTCGTCGCTGAGATTCGGAAAGCCGGCGGCACCGCGGAGTTTCATCACGCCGATATCGGCAAGCCTGCCGAGATCGAGCACATGATAGCATTCGCGGAGAAGCAGTTCGGCCGCCTCGACATCTTGCACAACAATGCAGTCTTCGCCACCGTCGGACATATCGGCGACCTCACGCTCGAGGGATGGCAGAAGACGCTCGACGTCGGGCTCACCGCCTATTGGTACGCGACCAAGTGCGCGATCGGGGTGATGCTGCCGCGAGGCCGCGGCGCGATCGTCAATACGGCGTCGGTCTCAGGACTCGCCGGCGACTACGGCCTGGGCGCGTACAACGCAGTGAAAGCGGGCGTCGTCAATATCACGCGCGTGACGGCAATCGAATACGCGCGCAAGGGCATCCGATGCAATTGCGTATGTCCGGGGCCGATCGGCACGCCGCCGCTGCTTCGGATGGAAGATTCGCGCCCGGATATCGTCGGCAGGATCAAAGAAGCGATTCCCATGGGCCGGCTGGGCCAGCCGCAAGAGATCGCCAACGTGGTCTTGTTTCTCGCCTCCGACGAGGCATCATTCGTCACGGGCGCGTTCTTCGTGGCAGACGGCGGCCTGTGGGCTCACTCGGGCATGCCGAGCCTCACCGGCCAGGGACCGGACTGGTAGCGCATTTCATCGAGGAGGTAACTCTCATGTCGATCCAACAACTCGAAACTCTCGTCCTGATGCTCAAGGCCGGTCCCCGGCTCGATAATCCTTCTGTCGCGGACATGCGTGCGGGTTTCGAGCAGATGGGAAATACGATGCCGGTAGCCGCGGACGTAAAATGCGAACCGGTCAAGGCGAGCACTGTGCCCGCGGAATGGGTGACGGCTCCAGGAGTCGACGCGTCGCGCGTCGTCCTTTATCTGCACGGCGGCGGCTACGTGATTGGCTCGATCAATACACATCGCGCGATGACTGGAATGATTTCACGCGCGGCCGCGTCGCGGGTTTTACTGATCGACTATCGGCTCGCGCCCGAGCATCCGTTCCCAGCCGCGGTCGAGGATTCTGTCGCCGCATACAAGTGGCTGGTAGCTCAAGGCGTGGCGCCCGCGAAGATCGTGGTTGCGGGAGATTCGGCGGGCGGTGGCCTGACGGTTTCGACGCTGGTCGCGATTCGCGATCAGAATCTGAAGCTGCCGGCCGCGGGTGTATGCCTTTCGCCGTGGATCGATCTTGAAGGAATCGGCGAATCGATGACGACCAAGGCTGCCGAGGATCCGATGGTACAGAAAGACGTTCTGACCGGGATGGCGAAGCATTACCTCGCCGGCAAAGATCCGCGCACTCCCCTCGCGGCGCCCCTCTACGCGGACCTCGCGGGGTTGCCGCCGCTGCTCATCCAGGTTGGCACCTCGGAGACTCTGCTCGACGACTCGACCCGGCTCGCGGAGCGCGCGCGCAAAGCGGGAGTGAAGGTTACCTACGAACCGTACGAAAAGATGATCCACGTCTTCCAGATCTTCGCGCCGATGCTCGACGAAGGGAAAGAAGCGATCGAGAAAATAGGCGCCTTCGTCAAAGCGCAGGCGAAGTGATCGAAAGAAAGCAGGTTTCGCGAACGCGGGCGCGGTCTTCGGGCCGCGCCCGCGACGTTTCGGCCGCCGCGATTGACGCGCGCGTCGGCGCACTGGATTGGGAGCGTATCGCGCGTGAGCTTGACGATCGCGGCTACGCGCTGACCGGATCTGTGCTTACGCGCGAGGAGTGCGAAGGGTTAATCGCGATATACGATGATCGCGAGCGGTTCCGCAGCCGAATCGTCATGGAGCGGCTCAATTACGGCCTCGGCGAGTACAAGTATTTCGCGCGCCCGTTGCCACCACTGGTCGAGAAGATGCGCGTGCTTCTCTACGAGCGGCTCGCGCCAATCGCGAATCGATGGTCGCATGCGCTCGGCCGCAGCGAATCAGAATTTCCGCCGACGCTCGAACGCTTCATCGACAAGTGTCATCGGCACGGCCAGGAACGTCCGACGCCGCTTGTCCTTCGATACGAATCGGGCGGCTACAACTGCCTGCATCAGGATCTCTACGGCGAGGTCGCGTTCCCGCTCCAATTCACCTGCACTTTGAGCAAGCGTGACCGCGACTTCGAGGGCGGAGAGCTGCTGCTCGTCGAGCAGCGGCCACGAGCGCAGTCGCGCGGAACCGCGATCACGCTTGACCAAGGCGAGGGCATCATCTTTCCAAATCAATTCAGGCCGGTGCGCGGTTCGCGCGGCTATTATCGTGTCGCGATCAGGCATGGCGTGAGCACGATCACGCACGGATGCCGTTTCTCGCTGGGCATGATTTTCCAGGACGCCAAGTGAAGATTTAGATCCAGCGCCGAACGCGATTTCGATAGTCGTCGTACGCGCCGTCGAACTTGCGCTCGAGGTAACGTTCCGCGCGGGCGATCACGCCGTGGCGGATCAGTATCAGGATTGGCACGAGGAAAATCACGCTCCAGAGGCTGTCGGCCGCGATCGCAAGCCCCAGGTAAATCAGTGTGAGCGAGATGTAAATGGGGTTCCGCGAGTAGGAATATAGCCCGTTCGTAACCAATGTTGTCGACGGCATCGGAGTCGGCACATTGGTTCGCGCGGCTCGAAATTGACCCATTGCAGACCTCGGCATCGCGGCGCCGATCACCATCAGCGCGACCGCAACAAGGAACCTTCCGCTGCCCCAAGAGGTGCGCAGCGGACACTGCAGGCCACAAGTGGTCAAGAAATGATTCCGGCGATCAGAACAGCGAGATAAATCCGGGGCGGGCGCGCGATGATCCCGGGATTGTCAACTTGATAAGAACCCACGGCGACGATTGAGCAACCGGCATGCCACGCGAAGTCAGGAGAAGGCCGCGCTCGTCGAGTGCTCGTGACGGCCGAGCGGAATCAGCGCCGCGTACGCGGCCATCGCGATCACGAAGGCGAACGCGATCGCGAGACGGTAGCTACCGGTGCGATCAACGATCAGTCCCGCAAGCGGCGGTCCGATAAGCGCTCCGATCGCGCCGCTCGTGTAGAGCGCACCCATCGTCGTGCCGAGCCGCCGCGTGCCGAATAGATGCGCCAGCACCGCGGGCGAGAGCGCGACGAAGCCGCCGTATCCCGCGCCCATCACCAGCGCGAATGTGATCAGCCATGGGTACGTTCCAGCGAGCATCCAGATGAGGTAGCTGACACCGAGCACGAGGAAACTCGCCTGGTAGAGACGTACGACGCCCGCGCGATCCGCCATCGCGCCGAGGCCGAGCCTTCCCGCAACGCTGGCGCCGCCGATCACCCCGACCAGTGCGGCCGCCGCGACCTCGCTCGCGCCATGATCGTGCGCATACGCCGGCAGGTACACGAACGGAATGAAGAGCGACATCGAATTGAGGACCGCGGAAACATACAGGAGACGGAATGCGGGCGTGCGCACGGCATCGAGCAAATTCATCTTCGACGGCGTGACCCGGACCGGAGGCCGCTCGATCGCCGCGGCACATCCGAGCAGGATAGCGGTCGCGCCGGCCGCGAAGATTACGTCGCTCGTGCGCCAGCCATATCGCGCCACGAGCCATGCGGCGAGCGGCGCGCCCAGCGTAGTGCCGAAGCCGATTCCCGCGACCGCGATTCCGAGCGCCGTGTTACGCCGATTCAGAAACCACCCCCCGACCACCGCAACCATCGGCACGTAAGCACACGCAACGCCGATCCCAACGCCGACACCGTACGTGAGATAAATCAGCCACAGCACGTGAATATGCGAGGTCAGCAGCAGCCCGAGACCCATGACGAGGCCGCCAACGCCTACTACAACACGCGGACCCAGGCGGTCGCCGAGGTGACCTGTCAGCGTACCGAGTGTTGACCATACGCAAACCGTGAGCGAGAAGACGACCGAGGTGAGACTGCGGCCCGCGCCGAACTCCGCAGCCATCGGCTTGAAGAACGCGCCGAAACTGTACGCGACGCCATAAACCGCGAACATCGCGACGAACGCCGCCGCGACCATCCGCCATGCGCGCGGCGAGTCGAACAGCTCGAGCCGCGGCGTCATGCCGTCATCGAGCGCGGTACCCTGCCCTGTCGTCGATGCTTCCTGTTCCGATTGCATGCGACTTCCGCATGCAAACTCGCCGACCTCGCTGCCCGATGCAAGCTTGAGAGAGCACGCATCGCACAGCGACGCGGCCGGGGCTATGATGCTCGCGCAGGCAACCGCGGCCGTGGCGCAGAATATCTACGACGACAAATCGTTCTTCGATGCCTACAGCCAACTGAAGCGATCGGTTGAAGGTCTCGACGGCGCGCCCGAGTGGCCATCGATACAGGCGCTGCTGCCGGCCCTCAACGGCCGCCGCGTGCTGGATCTCGGATGCGGGTTCGGGTGGTTCTGCCGATGGGCACGCGAACACGGCGCGCGCAGCGTGTTCGGCGTGGATCTCTCCGAGAAGATGCTCGCGCGGGCAAAGGACAACACGCGCGACGATGCGATCACCTACGAAAGGGCCGACCTCGAGAACTACGCACCGCCGACCGCGGCTTTCGATCTCGTCTACAGTTCGCTCGCGCTTCACTACGTCGAGAATCTCGCGGCACTCTTCCACCGCGCATTCGCGGCACTCATTCCTGGCGGTCGAATGGTCTTTTCGGTCGAGCATCCGATCTTCACCGCGCCAACGAATCCCGGATGGTCGGAAGATTCGGGCGGAAATATCATCTGGCCCATCGATCGCTATCTCGACGAAGGTCCGCGCATCACGAACTGGCTCGCACCTGGCGTGATCAAGCAACATCGAATGATCGGAACTTATTTGAGACTTTTGCTCGCTTCAGGACTTTGCATTCTCCACCTCGAGGAATGGGCGCCCAGCCTCGAGCAGATCGCGGCACATCCGGATTGGGCCAACGAGCGCGAGCGCCCGCCTTTTCTGATCGTGGCCTGCGATCGTCCGGATCGCTGAAGAGCTGCGCGCTAGCGCTTCTCGTGGAGCAGCTGATGGCGCGCGGTAAAGAGTTCCTCGCGTTTCTCTCTATCTACCTTCGGATAGTGCAAATCGAGATCGCGCATCGCGTCAACCACGGCCGCCGCCACTACAATTCGCGTGAACCACTTTTTGTCCGCGGGGATCACGAACCAGGGCGCATAAGGCGTTGCCGTGTAGCGGATCATTTCCTCGTACGCGGTCATGTATTCGTTCCAGTGGTCACGCTCGGTTACATCTGAAATCGAGAACTTCCAGTTCTTGTCGGGATCATCGAGCCGTTTGAGAAAGCGGCGCTTCTGTTCCCGGTGCGACAGGTGAAGATAGAATTTCCTGATCACGATGCCGTTGCGCGATAAGTAGTGTTCGAATGAGCTGATGTCTTCGTAGCGCTCGCGCCAGATGCGCTTGGTTATGAGCTTCGGTGGGATATGCTGGCGCGTGAGCAACTCCTTGTGTACGCGAACGACCAGCACCTCTTCATAATATGAACGGTTGAAGATCCCGATCCGGCCGCGCTCCGGCAATCGCACGGCGCTGCGCCACATGTAATCGTGGTCAAGCTCTTCGGCGGACGGCTGCTTGAATGAATAAACCTGGCAACCTTGAGGATTGATGCCGGACATGACGTGCTTGATAACGCTGTCCTTGCCGGCGGCGTCCGGGGCCTGAAAGATCAGCAGGATCGCCCACAGATTCTGCGCGTAGAGCATATCCTGCATCTGCGCCAGCGCCTCGATACCCTGCGGCAAAAGCTCTAGCGCGCGCTTTTTGTTTGCTTGCTTTGGAACGCGCGCGGGATCATGGTCGCGCAGGCTGAACTTGCGGCCGCCGTCGATGCGGTAGGGTTTGAGCAGGCTCTTCAGGCCGACCGGCACTTCGTTCGCCACGCACCTTTAGTAACAATTGGCAAACAGAAGGGCCACCTGATCGATGACTGTCATCGACCGCGCTTGCGCGCAGAGAGTTGCGCCGGCGCCGCGGCGCCTGCGAGGAACATCTGCGATACGACCTTGCCTACGGCCTGGTCGGACAGCGGGTGCGTCTCCTTGCCGCTCATCAACTCCTGTGACAGCAAAAAGAACCAGAGCATCCCGAAGAGGCACTGTGCGGTCGCGATCGGATCCGCGCGCTTGAGATCGCCGCGTTTCATCCAGACCGCGAGGTAATCGGCCAGCAGGCGATAGGCGCGAAGGCCGACCTCTTCGTTGAAGATACGCGCGCGCTCGGCGTTGGAATGGATTTCGCGCACCACGACGCGCGCGAGCTCACGCCGCTCGCGAAAGCGGCGCCAGATCTGCGTCACCAGCTTTGGAATCCCCTTGCGGGGCGGCATCTCGCGAATCGAGTCCATCAACTGCGGCAGCTCAGGCAGGAGGGTGAAGCGGCTCAGCAGCTTTCGGAGCAGGTCTTCCTTGGTCGGGAAGTAAACGTAGAGGCTGCCCTTGGCGAGGCCGGCGTCGGCCGCGACTTCGTCCATGGTGGTTTCGGCGAAGCCTTTGTCGGCGAAGACGCGCAGCGCGGCCTCGAGGATCTGGTCGCGGCGGCCGGCGGCGTACTGTTCGCGTCTGGCGGCGGCTACCCTGGGCATACTTGATAATAACCGACCAGTCAGTCATTATTCAAGATAAGGGTCGTCTTCCGCTCTGACTGGTCGGAATCCGCGCTCATCTTAGCAAAGTCCATGGCCTCGGCTGTATCATCCGCGCCCCGCGCCGCCATCCCTCCGCCACCCGCGGCTCGTTCATCATCCGACGCGGCGAGTCAGCACAAGTGGCTGGTCGCGATCGCCGTTATGCTCGGCGCCACGCTCGAAGTGCTCGACACCTCGATCGTCAACGTATGCCTGCCGCACATGCAGGGCAGCTTCTCCGCCAGCACCGACGAGATCACGTGGGTGCTGACCAGCTACATCGTCGCCAACGGCATCATGATTCCGCTGACGGGATGGATCTCCGGACGCTTCGGGCGCAAGCGCTATTTTCTCTTCTCCGTGCTGGTCTTCGTCGTCGCATCCGGACTTTGCGGCGCGGCTCAGTCGCTCGATCAAATCGTCGTTTTCCGTCTCATCCAGGGCGCGGCCGGCGCCGCGATGATTCCGTCATCGCAGGCGATCCTGATGGAAACATTTCCGCCTGCCGAGCAGGGACTCGCGATGGCGATGTGGGGCGTCGGCCTGATGGTCGCTCCGGTGCTCGGTCCGACGCTCGGCGGCTGGATCACTGACAATTGGAACTGGCGCTGGAACTTCTACATCAACCTGCCGACCGGAATCCTTGCCGCGACGATGGTTTACACTTTCGTGCACGATCCGGCGTTCCTGAAAGCCTCGCGTGCGAAGGCGCGGCACATCGACTACCTCGGCATCGCGTACCTGGCGCTGGGCCTTGGGCTTTTGCAAATTGTCCTCGATCGCGGTCAGCGAGCAGACTGGTTCTCGTCAGCATGGGTCACGATTTTCACCGCGGCGTCGGTGATTTCGCTCACGCTGCTGGTTTTCCACGAACTCAGGTTCCCGGAACCGATTCTCGACCTCAGCATCCTCAAGATCCCGACTTTCGACTACTCAGTCGTGATCATCATGGTGATGGTGTTGGTGCTGTATGGATCGAACCTGCTCAATCCCCTCTTCTTCCAGGATCTGCTGGGCTACACAGCGTGGAAATCGGGGCTCGCCGTGATGCCGCGCGGCTTCGGCACCCTCTGCTCGATGCTGCTGATCGGGCAGTTATCGCGGCGCGGCGTCGATACGCGATGGCTGGTCGGCCTCGGTTTCGCCGTGGTGGCCTACGCGATGTGGTCGATGGCTCACTGGACGCTCGGCGTCGCGATGACCAACGTGCTGATGCCGATTTTCATTTCCGGTCTCGGCAGCGGGCTCATCTTCCCGACGATGTCGGCCGCTACGCTGTCGTGCGTCGAGCGCGAGCGGATGGGCTACGCGGCGAGCCTTTACAACATGATGCGCAACACGGGTTCGGCAATCGGCATCTCGATGGTGTCGAACCTGCTCAACAGCCGCGAGCAGATTCACCAATCCTATCTCGTGCAACATGTCACGGTCTTCGACGCGTGGAGGCTCGACCATGGCGCGGCGATGGCTCGAGGAGCGCCGCATCTCTCGCTTATGCAGGGATTGATCAACGGCAATCCGCAAGGTTTCGGCATGCTCTACGGCACGGTCCAGGCGCAGGCCTCTCTGATGGCATACAACGACATCTATCGCCTGCTCGCGGTGATGGCGTTTCTGTTCGTCCCGTCGTTCCTGCTGCTCAAGAAGCTGAATGCGGGCTCGTCCGCCGCGGCACACTAGCCACTCGGATTCTATTTCAGAAAAGCGCGCAGACGGTCGGCCAGCTCGCGAGGCTTCTCCTCGGGGATGAAGTGGCCGCAATCCGCGATCGAGCCGCCCTCGGCTCGCACCGCAACGCGCCGGAGCGATTCGACCACCAATTCGCCGCGTCCGCGTGAACCGCCGCCGCCAAGCCCAAGCGTCGGCATCGGCAGTTTGAATCCGGTCGCGAACGTTGCGCGATTATCGGCGACATCCTTGGTCATGTTGCGGTAGAAATTGAATCCCGCGCGCATCGCACCAGGCTGCGAATACGTGCGGACGTATTCCGCGATATCGGCGTCGCTGAAGACGTTCGCCTGGTCGGTGCCGTTCATGAAGAAATATTCAAGGAAGATCCGCTCGCGGCCGAAGGTCAGCGCTTCCGGCAGGTCAGGAACGCGGTTGAACAGGTGATGCCATCGCGGCGTGCCGCCGATTCCCGATCCCGCCGGCTGGTCGCCCGGCACCGGCACGTCAAGCATCACCAGATGCGATACAGCGTCTGCGTGATCCGCCGCGAGCCGGAACGCGACTGGTGCGCCCCAATCGTGACCGACCACCGCGAAGCGCCGATGGCCCAGGCTCTCACTCATCAGCAGCCAGACGTCGTTGGCGAGCGTCTTTTTGTCATAGCCGCTCGCGGGCCGTGACGAATCGCCAAGCCCGCGCAAATCCGGCGCGATGAGTGTGAACGAATCTGCGAGCAGAGGCATCACGCGGCGCCATTCGTACCAGGTCTGCGGCCATCCATGGATCAGGACAACGGGATAGCCGTTTCCGAGGGTCACGTAGTGCAGGCGCACGTCTTTCAGGTTCGCATAGTGATGACTGAATTCAGCCGGCATGATCGCTCCACTCGTGGTTGAAGTGCGCACGAGCTTAGCAGAATTGGCCGCACTGGAGGCGGACGATTAACGATGGAAACCGAAGAAAATCGGCGCGAGAATTTCTTGGATGCCCGATCAGGTGAAAGACGCGCCGGTCGTCGTCGTGTTGATGGGAGTGTCAGGAAGCGGCAAGACGACGATCGGCATGATGCTCGCGCGCGAGCTCGGATGGGATTGGCACGACGGCGACGAATTCCACTCCAACGCCAATCGCCACAAGATGCACGATGGAATTGCGCTGACCGACGAGGATCGGCGGCCGTGGCTCATCGCGATACACGAGCTGATCGCGCGATGCCTTCGCGACGGCACGCACACAATCGTCGCATGCTCGGCGCTGAAGCAGAGTTATCGCGACATGATCGTCATCGATCCAGTCAAGGTGAGATTGGTCTTTCTGAACGCGCCTCGCGCGCTGATTGCCGAGCGGCTCCACAAGCGCACCGGGCACTTTTTCGATCCTGATTTGCTCGGCAGCCAGTTCGACACGCTCGAGCTGCCGCGTGACGCGATCGAAGTGGATGTTTCAGGAGCGCCCGAGGAGGCATGCCGCGTGATTCGGCAACGCCTGCACCTCGCCGCCTAGTCTGGTTGGTCCCGCGCCAATATCGTCCCCGGCGAGATTTCCTCCAGCGTGCGTCCGCGCGTCTCGGGCACAATTGCAAAGACCAGCGCCACGCCGACCAGGGGACCGAGCGCGAATATCGACGCGGCGTTGCCGAGTCCGCCCATCGGTGCGGAGAGCAATCCGATCAACAACGGCGAGATGGCCCATCCGATTTGGCCGATCACCTGCACGCAGAGCGAATAGCCAGTCGCGCGAATCTCGGTGGGGAAAAGTTCAGTCGAGAGCGCTGAGGTCGCGGTACGCGCCGCCTGGTACGCAAACATGGTAACTATTTCGGCGAGGAGCATCGCCGAATGCGAATCACTTCGAAACAGCGCATACATCGCGACGCCGGACACGATATAGAACGCTGCCGTCGTGAATCGACGCCCTATCCGATCCATTAGATAGCCAGACAGAAGTGAACCGGCCGTGCCCGCCATGTAGGCCAGGATGAAGGCCATGCTGATCTCGGATGCCTTCCAACCGTGATCGCGCTTCGCATAGAGGCTGAAGTAAGTGACGGTGGGACCGCCAATGAGTCCGATCGAATTCCACATCGTCGCGATCAGCAGCAATCGCCCGCGGTAGGAGCCGAGGAGCGGCGTGATGCACTGCCGAATCGACACCCAGAAGTCGGGCAAGGTGCGACTAGTCGCCGCCCGCTCTGCTTGAAGCGCCTGGAAACGAACCGTCTCACGCATCCCACGCCGCACAAACGCGATCAGCAAGAGAGGCGCAAGCCCGAGCAGATACATTCCGCGCCATCCCCAACGCGTTTCCGACATCACGCCATAAGCAAGGCCCGCGGCGGTGACGCCGAGGAAAGCGACCATGTGCAGCGCGCCGAGCGCGCGGCCACGCGAGGAATCCGGAAACTCCTCGCCGATCATGGTGACGGCGACGCCGAATTCTGCCGCGAGAAAGACCTGCGCCGAACTCTGGAAGACTGTGAAATTCGCCACGCCCGATGAAAGCGCGGTCAGCAGCGTGAAGACCGAGTAACAGAGCACGGTAACCGAGAGGATCGGCTTGCGGCCGTAGCGGTCGGCAAGGATCACCACGAAGAATGAGAACATCCCGCCGATGCGCACGATTGTCGCCATCAGGCCGATCTGCGGGTCTGCGAGCTGAAAGGTCTTGGCGATGTTCGGCGTGCAGAGGTGGAAGATCGTGATGTCGTAGCCTTCGAAGATCGTGGCCGACATGAGCATCGCGAAGAGCGCGATCAGGTAGCGGCGCGAGGGGGGAGCGAATCCCGCCGGCAGCGGAGCATTGTCGGTTTCCGTTCTAAGCGCGCGCATCAGAGCCGGACGCACCTGACAGTGCGTCCCGCGCTAAAACTTTCAGATCAGGGATAATCCCGCAAGATCGGATGTGGCTTGTCCGGTTAAAGATCGATTACGCGAGACGATCTTCGCGATTTGATCGACGCAGCAGTCGCCATTCAGACCCAGTCAGCTTCGGCGCTTTGCCCTTAGCGCCCAGTGAAACATTAAGAGCGCCACTGCTCGAGTTGTCCACGATCGTCAGCGTCCCCGTCGATGCTCCGGCTTGGGTAGCATTGATTGTAACCGTCAACTTGCTGGCATCGAGCTTGACGCTGCCGAAATTCAAAGATGTCCGCGAGACCTTGAGCTGCGCGCAAACGATAGGTGGCAGTGTGGACTTAAGAGCGTACACGGCAAGCTGCGCTTGCGTGCCGACATAAACCTTGCCATTGGCGACTTTAGGAACGCTGAACTTTACCGGCATGCCGGGCGTATCAGTCGCGACCATGTTCGAGTTGTAATACCCATCGCTGAGGCTCGTCGGGTTCAATGCATGCAGTACGGACGGAGTCTCGGGCGAATTATGAACGCCGGTCGCATCGATCAACCACAGGATCGAATTGCTGGTAGGGTTGGCCGAGATCGCCGTTGGCGCGCCTTCGAAGCCGAGGCTAAAGCCGGAAATCGAAATTCGGGTAGTCGAGAGAAGCCCGTTCGTCAGTGATTACGTCTGCACGTTGTCATTACTCGGCGTCAAGAAGATGAGGCCGTTGAAGTAGGTCGGCGAGCTCCAAAGTCCGCTGCTCTGCGAAGTAATTTCCGGTACGACCTGGTCGCCGCTCGAATTGAAGCCGCCCATGTCGTCGCGGTTGAGGACGAAAATGGTGCCGTTCTTGCGGCGGCTCACGATCAGGTGTACGGCCCGGTAGTCTGATCCGGCAGCAGCAGCGGGCCGCCGGAACCGAGGTCGAGAGATCGCCTGATTGAGCAGCGCTTGATTGGAAGGCGTAAAATACGTCGCGACGGCGAGACTGCGATCCGAGTGGGGGGCCAGCATCATAAAGCGGTCGCCGTAGTCAACGCCGCCGGTATTGACGTCGCAGGTTCGGTTACCGTTGATTCACGAATAGATTGCCGTCAGCGTCGACGCCGGGACCGTCGTCGCTCTGCCAGATTCCGGCCTGGCTGCCGTTGGGCGAGTCGTTAAAGGCGGCAACCTGCGCGAGCGACGTCGCATCGTAACCGACCACCCAGCCATGATAGGTGCCCTTATCGCAGAGCGAGGCCGACGCGATGTACACCGTCTTGGTACCGCCGTTCGCGACGATAGTCAGCGCCGCACGCTGATTCTGCGTGAGCGGGTTAAATGTAATCGTCGTCCCGCCAATCGCCCGTGCCGGGGAGCTCGGGATCGATCGTCACCGGGCTACCCGAGATCTCCTGCCCATTGCTTAGGTTAAGCGCGTGCAGTTGCTGCTAGTACACGGGCGTAGCATCGGGGTTCGATGGCGGTACTGTCTTCGTTCTCGAGACGACGTAAACGATGCCGGTATTGCCGTCGATAACTGGTGTGCTTGTGATGCCGACCTCTGCTACGAGATCGGTGCATTCTGTGTCGGCAGAAGGGATCGTCGTGACTTCCTCGGCGGGATTGATGAAGCTTGTCTGCCCGAGCGGCGACCCTCGAGTGTCCGCATCGAATGCATAAACGCTGTCATGTTCGGTCGCAACGATCACGACGTTGTGAGTGCCCTGCGCGCAGAGGTTTACTGCGGCAACATCGCGCGAATTCGGCGTAGATGTAACCATCCACCGGACGGGTGAACGTGAGTCCGAACGTCGAGGTGTTGACGTTTGCTGGCGTGAGCTGAGTTTCCTGCAGGTTCGCGCCGCTTCGAAAATTGTCGTCGTGATAGGTCAATACACCCGCGAAGCCCTGCGCGGATGCGGTGCCGCCGCCGACAAAAAAGCATGAATACGGCCGCGAGCGAGACCACACTACTTGCATGTTGATATGCGCTTCACGGTCAGTGCCTCTCTTCGAAAAGTCTCGGCTCGGCAAGTCGATATACGGACAATTAGCCCAAGATAGCCGGCGAGTATCGGCCGTTACAACCGCGATTTCGCTGTTTCGACGGTGATGTATCCAAATCGATGCGCTTGTTTCAATTTGATCCTGCGCGTGCACCTGAGATGAGATATCAGCGCGTGTTATAAGCAAAATGTCCGAACGATCTTATCCGTCAAATCGGCGCGGGCGCGGGAGGCATCGAAATGAATGGACAGGTAATTTCAATTGATGCCGAGAGCAGCAGCTTCGATGCTCACCTGGCGATACCGCCGGCCGGATCGGGGCCCGGGCTCATTCTGCTGGACGAGGTCGCCAAGAATGAGCATGTTCGCCACGCGGCGGATGAATACGCAGCGGAAGGCTACGTATCCTTAGCTCCGAGTCTTCGAAGTCTCGATGCCACCCGGGCCACCCGCGCCATCGACGCGGCGCTAACCGTTCTGCGGGCGCGGCCCGAAGTCCGTGGCAAGATCGCTGTGCTCGGCTACGGCCCAGGCGGGTTGCTTGCGTTTGTTGCGGCGGCGCGACTCAAGATCAACGCGGCGATTTCGTACTATCCCGCCGGCCTTGAAGCGCACCTCGACGAAGCATCGGCGGTGCGATGCCCGATTCTGTTTCATTTCGCCGAAAACGATCGGCACATCACGGCCGCCGCGCGCGAGAAGATCCGCGGCGCCTTAGCAGCTCACGATAGTGCCGAATTTTTTGTCTATCGTGGCGCCGATCATGGTTTCAGTAATCGCAGTGGCGATTCTTACGATCGCATCTCGGCACAAATCGCGCGCTCACGGACGATCGGGTTACTACGCAACCATCTCGGCCCGCGCTACGATCTGAACGCGATGTGGGAGCGCCATGGCGACTGCGAATTTGCGCTGCGCGACGTCGATGCCACTATGGCGACGATGGTCGATGAGCCCTACGTCAATCACATCCCGACGCTCACCGGCGGCATCGGCCAGCGCGAACTCTACCGCTTCTACAAGCATCACTTCATCCCGGGACTCCCGAAGGACACGAAGATGGTTCCGATCTCGCGCACGATAGGGCCGGATTCGGTCGTGGACGAGGTTCTTTTCTGCTTCACGCATACTCAGGAAGTTGACTTTCTTCTGCCCGGCATCGCACCGACCGGAAAATGGGTCGAGGTTCCCTTGGTCGTGATTATCCAGTTTCGCGGCGACAAGGTCGCGCACGAACATATCTACTGGGATTCCGCCAGCGCACTGGTGCAGGTCGGCGCGCTCGATCCGAAGGGCCTGCCGACCACCGGCATCGACACGGCCCGCAAAGCGATCGATGAAAAGAGCATTCCATCCAACCGCCTGATGCGGCGGTGGGCAGAGAGCGCTGGCAAAGACTGACAGATCGACCAGGAGGGCGTGCGAATTCGCGCACGACTAAGATGGGAGAGTTCACCGCGATCAACGCTCAAGACGGCGGCCAGTTCGACGCGTACCTCGCGAAACCAGCAGCGGGACGCGGTCCCGGTTTAATCGTGATCCAGGAAATTTTTGGCGTAAATTCTCATATCCGTGACGTGACTGAGCGCTGGGCCAAGGACGGATACGTCGCGATCGCGCCGGATATGTTCTGGCGCATCGAACCGCATTTCGAGGCCGGCTACACGCCGGAAGAAGCGCAGCGGGCGCGCGCGATGCGCCCGAAATTCAACTTCGACCTCGCAGTGAAAGACCTGGCCTCTACGCTCAAGGCGCTGCGCGCCCGACCCGAATGCACTGGACAGGCGGGCGCGGTCGGCTATTGTCTCGGCGGCAACCTCGCCTACCGCACGGCGGCGCACACCGACGTTGAAGTCGCGATCGCGTACTACGGCGGTGGCGTCGAGCAGATTCTCGACGACGCCAAGCGCATCAAGTGTCCGATCATGTTTCACTACGGCGAGACCGACACATCGATTCCCGCCGCGGCGCGGGAAAAAACCAAGGCCGCGCTCGCGCATCACGCGAAGGCGTCGTTCTACGTTTATCCCGACGCAGGGCATGGCTTCGCGAATGATTCGCGGCCGGTGTTCAATCCGGCCGCGACGGATCTCGCGCGCACGCGCACGCTCGCATTGCTCCGCGAAACAATCGGTCCGAAGAGTTGACGTCCTCGATCGCAGATCGACTTTGAAGGCGCGGCGCGACCCGATACGATCCGTCCATGCCTATCAAGCGAGTCTGCGTCTACTGCGCCTCGAGCCGTTCCTGCGACGCCGTTTATCATGACGCCGCACACCGCCTCGGCCGCGTGCTTGCCCGTAACCACATCACGACCGTTTACGGCGGCGGCACCAACGGTTCGATGGGCCATCTGGCGGACGGCGTACTCGAAGAAGGCGGCCGCGTGATCGGCGTGCTGCCGCGCTTCATGTACGACATCGAATGGGGCCATCAGCGCCTCACCGAATTGATCCTGGTCGAGGACATGCACGAGCGGAAGAAATTGATGATCGCCGAGGTTGATGCTGTCGTGGCATTGCCCGGCGGATGCGGCACGCTCGAGGAATTGTTCGAGGCGATGGCGTGGAAGCGGCTCGGTCTTTACGGCGGGCCGATCGTGATGGTCAACACGATGGGCTTCTATGACAAGTGCCAGGAGCTGCTGCTCAGCTGCATCGATCGCCGTTTCATGGACGAGAGGCACGGCAGCATGTGGGCGATGGTCGATGAACCGGAGCAGGTGCCGGACGCGATCAATTCCGCCGCGCCGTGGCCACTGAGCAATCGGCGCTTCGCGGCTGTCTAGCCGGCGCGCCACGAACCCTTCGAGACCATCGGACTGCTAGATATCGAAAACTTCGCGCGCCGATCGAATCAACCCGATTCTGACCGCGACGAGATAGCAGACCACGAAGATCACGCACGCGATCGAAATCGAAAAGGCGATGAGCCATCTTAGAGCGCGATGACCGACGCCGGCGAGCGCCACTTTGTTGGCCGCCTCCTCGGCGGCAAGATCGGCGCTGAGCTTGGCCTGTGCAACGCTCACTTCGAATTCGGTCTGGGCACTCGATTTGAGTCGCTGAGTGAAATTGCTGCGGGCTTGCGCGATCTGAGCAGGATTGCGCGATAGTTCGGCCATCAGCAGCGCTTGCCGCATGCGCAGATCGTCCTCGAGGTTGAACAGTTCCCTGCCCTCGAGCGCTTTGAACCTGCCAATCGTGGGATCGCTCAGATTTGCCGCTTTGACCTTTCTGATAGCCTCGTCAACCTGCCAGTTAGCCTCGCGCCCCAGCCGGAAAGCAGTCTGGATTTGAGGCGCGTAAGCGGGCGCATCGAGCCCGGCGGCGTCGAGCGAGTCGTAGGCATGCAGTGCTACGCCGACTGAATCCCAGGTCGATGAGGCATTGCGCCCAAGCTCTCTCATCAACCGGTCCTGATTGGCGAATGCTGACAGCTGCTGGCCGTCATTCTTGATACTCGCCAGCTCACTGCCCGCTGTTAACCAAAAGTGGAGAAAGAAGGCGGTCGCGAAAACAAAAGTTGCCGTAGCAGCGATCCAGACCGGACTCCTGCACGCTCTCGCGCCGAAGTTTGTGAAGATATCGCCAGCCCACGGCTGGGGCGCGATCGCTGTGCCTCGCTGCGCCATCGGATGACACAACTCTAGATGATGGTCAATCGTCGGCCAATGCAGCAACTATGCTGCATAGCAAACTGCTGATCACGGCCCGGTATCGTGCACCGGCTGGACTGCTTCGCCGTCGCGCGCCGCCTGGCCGACGTTGATCGCGACCATGTCGTTGCCGCTGACTCCCCTGGTGATCTCGATCTGCTGTCCGTTGTCGTAGCCGAGCGCTACTTCAGCAAGATGCAGATGATTGTCGCGCACGATCGGCACGTACACTTTGCCGTTGCGGAAAATCAAAGCGTCGTCGGGCACCATCGGCGTGCCACCCGCCACCGATACCTGGAAGTGCGCGCTGGCATACATACCCGGCAAAAGCGCTGTGTCGTCATTGGGCAGATCTACTTCCACCAGCATCGTGCGCGTGTCAGCGGACAGCGCGTCGGGATGACGGGTCACAGTTCCTGCGAAAGTGCGACCAGGATATTCGGTGACTGTGATCGTAGCCTTGTCACCATTCTTGATGAACGGCGAAATGTTCTGCGGCACGTATGCAAAGATACGCACCGGCTTGAGTGTGGCCGCCGCGATAACCGCGGCGCCAGTAGTAGCCGCACCGGCGGTCGACTCGGGAATGAGATGGCCGGGATCAACATCGCGCTCGGTCACGATTCCATCGAACGGTGCACGCATCGTCTTATAACCTTGTTCGGAGACGAGCTGCTCATAGGCAGCCTTGTCAGCGAGCATCGTGAGATGCGTATTGTCTGCCGTCTGCTGCGGCACGACACCCTGGTGAACCAGAATCTGGTTGCGCTTATCGGTCACGAGCGCGAGCCTGTAGGTCGCCAGCGCGTTGGCGACTTGCTGATCGAGTTCGGGTGATTCGATAAGCGCAATCACTTCGTCCTGGCGGATGCGATCGCCCTTGTCCACGAAGATTTTGCTGATGTAGCCGGGAATCTTCGCGTAAACCTGGGTTTCGTTGAAGCCCCGGATCGTCGCGGGCAACGAGATGTCGCGCTGGGTCATCGTCTGACCGACTTGCGCAACCAACACGTGCGGCCCGAGGTCAGCGCCCTGCTCGAGGTCCGACGTCTGTCTGCCGATCCACAAATCGCGCGCCAGCACGAGTCCCGCGGTCGCGATGACGATCAGAACGATCGCGCCGACCCAGCCGACGTAAAACGCCTTGCCCGGCGGCGTAACCTCGAAATTTCTTGGATCTTCGTCCATAGGAAAATTGTCTTCAGGCGCCCGGCAGGCCGATCGCGTCGATCTCGGCGTCGCGCTCGTGCTTGCCCAACAGGCTCCGGCTGAAAATTGAATAGACGGTCGGCACCACGAAGAGCGTCATCAGCGTCGCCGCCAGCAGGCCGCCGATCACCGCACGGCCAAGCGGCGCGTTCTGCTCCGACCCCGAGCCGAGCGCCAGCGCCATCGGCAGCATGCCGAGAATCATTGCCAGCGCTGTCATGATGATCGGGCGAAAGCGGATGCGCCCGGCTTCGATCGCAGCCGCGACCGGATTGTAGCCCTGCTCGCGCAGCTCGTTGGCGAACGTGATCAACAGGTTGCCGTTGGCGACGCCCACGCCGACCGCCATGATCGCGCCCATCAGCGATTCGACGTTGATCGTCGTCCCAGTGATCACCAGTATCCAGAGCACGCCGGCCAGCGCGCCGGGCACCGCCATCATGATGATGAACGGCTCGAGCCACGACTGGAAGTTCGCGACCATCAACAAGTAGACGAGGATGATCGCGAGCACTATTCCTTCGCCCAGCGTGCGGAACGATTCATTCATCGCCTGGCTCTGCCCGCGAATCACGACCTGTGTTCCAGGGGGCAGCTTGCCGAGGTTGCCTATCTCCCGCTGCACTGCGGCGGCCGTGCTGCCGAGGTCGCGTCCCGTCACGGCGCAATCGACATCGATCACGCGCTGGACGGTGTAATGCGCGACCACGGCGGGGTCGATGTCGCGATGCACCGAAGCGACGTTGCCGAGGAGCTGCGGTTGGCCCGGTGTGCCGTCGATTTGCGGCGTGCTCAGCGGGATATTCGAAAGCGCGGCGAGCGAATCGATCAGATGCTGCGGCGCTTGCGACACAACCTGGTAGTTAACTCCCGTCACCGGGTCGAGCCAGAAGTTCGGCTGCAGCAGCGCCGCGCCGCTCAGCGACGCGAGCAGGCTCGACGCGACCTCCTGCTGCGTGATGCCCATCTCGAGCGCCTTCGACCGATCGACATCGACCTTGTACGTCGGGTAGTCGAGCGGCTCGGCGATCCGTAAATCACTAACTCCAGGGATGCGCTGCATCCGATCGGCGAGCCGCGCCGCAATCTGGTAATCCTTGTTCAGGTCGTTGCCATTGATCTGCGCATCGATAGCTGCAGGAAGTCCGAAGTTCAACACCTGGCTCACGATATCCGCCGCCTGAAAGTACGACGTCACGTTCGGAAACTTGGCTTCGAGCGCCGTCCTGATCCGGTCCTCGTACATCGCGGTCGGCTCATGCTTGGGCTTGAGCTGGATCAGGATGTCGGCGTCCATCGGGCCGATGCTGTCGGTCTGGTAGAAGGCCAGATCGTAGGAGAGCGGCAGCCCGATGTTGTCGCTAATTCCTTGCAGCTGGTCGGGCGGAATGATCTTACGGATCGCGCGCTCGATGTCGTCGACCACCAGTTCCGTGTGTTCGATTCTCGTACCGGTCGGCGCACGCACGTGCAGGCGCATCATGCCCGCGTCAACTTTTGGGAAGAAATCTTCGCCGACCACCTTGACCAAGACGACCGAGACCAAAATCAGCAGTCCGACGCATACCAGCGAAAACGTGCGCCGCGCGATGAACTTGGCGAGCGCGTCGCGATAACGATCGCGCACCCGATTGAAGCCGTTGTCGAAGCCGCGCACTGCCCGCTCCCAGAGCGAATTGCCGAGGTGCTCTTCATGCTCCGACGGCAGCAGGTAGCGCGCCATCGTCGGGACCAGCGTCCGCGACAGCAGGTACGAGGTCAGCATCGCGAACACGACAGCGAGCGCAAGCGGGGTGAACAGGAATCGCGCCACTCCGGTGAGCAGCACGACGGGGAAGAAGACGATACAGATCGATAGCGTACCGACGAAGGTCGGAGTCGCGATCTGATGCGCACCGTCCAGGATCGCGACCAGCAGCGGCTTGTGCATCGCCTGGTTGCGGTGGATGTTCTCGATTTCGACCGTCGCGTCGTCAACCAGCATTCCGACCGCGAGTGCGATACCGCCGAGCGTCATCGTATTGATGGTCTGCCCGGTAAGGTTCAGCGCGACGATCGCAGTCAGAATCGACAGCGGTATCGATGTGATCACGATCAGCATGCTGCGCGGCGAGCCGAGGAAGAGCAGGACCATCAACGCGACCAGGAATGCTGCGGTTACTGCCTCCTGCACAACGTCCCACAACGCGGCGCGCACGAACTGAGACTGATCGAAGCTGAGCGACACCTCGAGGCCTTTGGGCGCGGTCGCCAGGATCAGCGGAATCTTCGCCTTCACCGCGTCCACGACCTTGAGCGTCGAGGCGTCGGCGTGCTTGATCACCATCAGGTAGGTCGCCTGATTGCCGTCAACCCGCACCACGTTGGTCTGCGGCGGATGCGAATCCGTAACCGGCGCAACGTCGCCGAGGAACACGGGCACACCGTTTTGCACTTTGATCGGCAGCGCGTTGAAGTCCTTGACCTTCGGCACGCTCATGTTGATGTCGACGTTGTATTCGTAGTTGCCCATCTTGGCGGTGCCGGACGGGATAACCACGTTGGTCGCATCTAGAGCGTTGCCGACGTCGTAGGCCGAAAGGCCGTTAGCATAGAGCTGCGTCGGATTCAGATTGACCATGATCTCGCGGCTCACGCCGCCGAGCGGCGCGGGCGACGAGAATCCCGGAATCGTAAAAAGCTGGATACGGATAAAATTCAATCCGTAGTCGAACAGCTTGGTGGTGTTCATTGTCTGGCTGAACACGTTCAGCTGCGCGACCGGCACGTTCGCCGCGTTGTACGAGATAATCTGCGGCGGCTCGATACCGCGCGGCAGGTTGCTCAGGATCGTCTCCGACACCGCGTTGATTTGCGCGATCGCCGCGCCTATGGCACTGCCGGGCTGAAAGTAAACCTTCAAGATGCCGAGGCCATTAATCGATTCCGACTCGATATGGTCGATACCGTTGACTGTGGTCGAGTACGCCCGCTCGCTGATAAACACGATCCGCCGTTCGGTATCGAAGGCCGACAGCCCCGGGTAGTTCCAGACCACGAGCACCACAGGCAGGTCGATCGATGGAAAGATGTCGACGTTCATCAGGGAGAACGAGAGCACTCCCAGGACGAGCATCAGGAGCGCCATGACAGCCACCGAAAGTGGCCGGCGCAGCGCGAGTCGAACTATCCACATAGCAGCAGCGAGGCGTTCTTAAGTATCGCTTCCGCAGCTTCGGTTAAGACGACTGGAGCGGTTCTCGAGACCAAGCCTCACGATATTTGAGCACCAAAACCAAGGCAAGATTACATCCTGCCGACATTATTTCGCCTTGGCTCGGATTTAATGGCTTGCGAGTCCAAATGATGCAAGCGTGTATATACTGCAGCGTCGGTTACCGTCGCTAATGACATAACGGCGGATGCTTGGTTGCTCCGCGGCCTGGAAAATGTAACAAAGGATGGTTCAGGCGGGGTCGTAGTTCAGCCCGGTTAGAACGCCGGCCTGTCACGTCGGAAGTCGTGGGTTCAAATCCCATCGGCCCCGCCAAAATCAAGCTTGGGTGCAGGAAATTGAAACTGACCGAACAAACCAGGAGCGTCTCGCGCGAGAGCGCGCTCCGCGATCGCAAGTGGCTGCTGATCGACGCCGCCGATCGTCCGCTTGGCCGCGTCGCGTCGCGCGCCGCCAGCGTGCTCCGCGGCAAGCATCGCCCCGACTACACGCCCCACGAGGATGCCGGCGACTTCGTCGTCGTCATCAACGCCGACAAGGTCAAACTCACGGGCGCAAAGGCCTCCGACAAGGTCTATCATCGCCACACTGAATACCCCGGCGGAGTGCGCTCGACGACCGCGGGTAAGATTCTTGAGAGCAAGCCTGAGCGGCTAATCGAGATCGCGGTGCGCGGGATGCTGCCGAAGAATCGTCTTGGCCGCCAGCTCTTTCTAAAGCTCAAGATTTATCGTGGCGCTGAGCATCCCCACGCCGCGCAGAAGCCCCAGCCAATCACCATCTGATCGAACGACACGGAACTCACATGCCAGAAAAGAAGAACATCATCTGGAGCACAGGGCGGCGGAAGTCGGCCGTCGCGCGCGTCCGGCTCCTGCCGGGCTCCGGCACAATCACGATTAACGCGCGCACCCTCGACGATTACTTCCCGCGCGACACTTCCCGGATGCGCATCCTCGAGCCGTTCGAGGTAACCGAGACCGCAGGCCAGTACGACGTCCTCGCCAACGTCGAGGGCGGCGGCACCGCGGCGCAGGCCGACGCGCTCCGCCACGGTATCTCGCGCGCACTTGTTGCCGCGTCCGAGGCGATGCGCCCCTCACTTCGCAAGAACGGGATGCTCACGCGCGATTCGCGCGAGGTCGAGCGCAAGAAGTACGGCCATCACAAGGCGCGCAAGCGGCCGCAGTACTCCAAGCGCTAACTCCGTTCCAAATCCGCTTGTACGACGAGGCGCGAGGGCTTTCCTTTCCGCGCCTCGTTTCTTTTTCGCCCTGAGTGGAGCCAGCTTTGCGGCTGCCGCTGCGATTAGCGCGTCAGCGTTCGGCGCGCTAATCTCGGCTAATTCGCGATGGCAACGAGAGGATCGAGAACAACCCGGAAAGCCACGACGGTCCGCGTTCGCGGGCATAAGAGAACTATCGCCCTTGGCCTACTGGTCGTGGTGCTGATGTTCATCGCGCGCTACCGGCAGCCTGACGCGTTTGAGTTTCTCGATCTCAAGGTCAACGACCTCCGCATGTATTCAGGGCAGGTCGCGCCGCCGACCGGCGTGGTCGATATCGCCGCCATCGACGACGCCTCGATCGATGAGCTTGGGCAATGGCCGTGGCCGCGTGACACGATGGCCAAGCTCGTGACCTCGCTCAAGAACTACTACCAGGTCGCGATCATCGCTTCCGACGTGATGTTCACTGAGCGCGGTGAAACCGACATCGAGCGTTCAACGATCGCGGACAACCTCAAGGCGCTGAAGCTCGCGCCTAACGAGATCGCGCAGGCCGTCGGCCTCAGCGGCGACCAGGCCCTCGCCGCGGCGATCAAGGCGCAGGGCGAAACGATTCTGCCCTACTTCTTTGAGACTGTCTTCGAGGCCGGCACGAAGAATACCGCGGAGTCCAACGTGGTAGGCGCGCTAAGCAAGATTCGCCAGCCCGGGCCGCTGGTTTACAACATCGTGAACCAGGCGCCGGGTCCGCAGCCGCCGCTCTTTTTCGCCACCCAGTACATTCCACCGATCCCGTCGCTCAACCAAGCTGCCCAGTCGATCGCGTTCGTCAACATCGATCACGATCTCGACGGCGCGATCCGCGACGAGTACACGGTGATCCCTTTCGACGGCGCGTATTGCGTACCGATGTTTCTCGCGGCCGTACGCGCCGCCACCAACGATTCGGCGTTGATCCTGCGCCTCGACCAGTTCGGCGTGCAGGGAGTGCAGATCGCCGGCGAACAGATTCCGGTTGATCTCGGCGGCCACATGCTGCTCCGCTACCGCGGCCCGCAGGGAACGATACCGCGCTTCTCAGTCTCCGATATCATCGATCACAAGGTCCCGAAGGCGAGTCTCGCTAGCCATATCGTTGTGATCGGGTTGACGGCGACGGGGCTCGGCGATCGCGGAGTTACGCCATTCAGCGGCGAGACACCGCGCGTCGAGATTCATGCGACCGCGATCGATAACGTCCTCAAAGGTGATTTCGTCTTCAAGCCGCGTGAGCCGATCATCGAACTGGCAGCGGGCGCAATCGTCGGCGTTTCAATCGCGATCGCCGCCGGAACAGTTTCCGCCGTGAGCGCCTTGATCGCGGCGCTGCTACTGGGATTCGGCTATTTCGCGTTCGCGCAGTACCGGCTCGACATGAGTGGCGAAATCATCGGCGTCGTGTTCCCGCTTTCTACCCTCGCCCTCACCTACCTTGCACTGGTCAGCTACCGCTACGCGACCGAGGGCCGCGAGAAGCGCCATCTCCGCCACGCCTTCGAGCATTACCTGCATCCTGAGGTGATCGAATCGCTGGTGGCCAAGCCCGAGGGCCTGAAGCTCGGCGGCGAGCGCCGCGTGATGACGATCCTGTTTGCCGATATCGTCAATTACACCGGACTCTCCGAGAGAACCGACCCCGCAGCACTGGTCGCGCTGCTCAACGACTACATGACCAAGATGACCGATCGAATCCTCGAAAGCGGCGGCGTGGTCGATAAGATCCGCGGCGATGGAATCATGGCGTTCTGGGGTGCACCGGTAGAAGTGGCGAACCAGGCCGGCGCCGCGATCGATGCGGCGCTCGCGATGCTCGCCGAATTGCGCTCGCTGCAAAAGAACGACCCGCGCTTCAAGGACATCGACATTGGCATCGGCATCGCGACCGGCGAGGCGATCGTCGGCAACTTTGGCGGCGCCAACCGCTTCGACTACTCCGTGATCGGCGACACCGTGAACCTCGCGTCGCGCCTCGAGGGCCTGACGCGCCACTTCAAGGTGCATCTGCTGGCCAGCCGCCAGACGCTCAACGAATCTCGCGGCAAGTACATCGCGCGCGAGCTCGGCCTCGTGAAGGTCAAGGGCAAGGAGCAGCTCGTGCCGGTCGTCGAGGTGGCCGCCCACGAAGGCGACGGCGTCGACCCCGCCTTCTATCGCCGTTTTGCGTCGGTGATAGACTTGATCCACAGCGGCGCGGCGGCCAACGCCAAGTCTGAGCTCGAAGCGATGCATACCGAGAATCCCAAGGACGAGGTCGTCCGGCTCTACATCGAGAAACTCGGGCACGATCCAGCCAACGCGCCGAGCGAGATGGTGTTCGAATTCGACACCAAATAGTTCACGCAAACGCGTCTAAGTGGCTTTGCTTACAAATTCATGATACTTGGATTTCGTTCGCGTAAAACCTTAGACGAAAGGCGCTATCCCTGATGGCTTCGCATGACAAAGTCAGAGTGGCCGTGGTTGGGGCTTCGGGCTATTCGGGTATCGAAGCGGTCCGGATACTCGCCAGTCATCCTTTCGTCGAGCTGAGCGTCCTCACATCTGAACACTACGCCGGGCGCGAAGTGGCCGACGTGTTCCGCCATCTCGCGGGCGTCGATCTCCCGCCCTTCGAAGAGCTGCGCGCCGACCTGCTGCGCGGCCGGGCCGATTTCGTGCTCTCGTGCCTGCCGGAAAAAGTCGGCACCACGATGGTCGCGGAGCTGGTGAAAGACGAAGTCGATGTAATCGACTTCTCCGCCGACTTCCGCCTGACCGATCCCGTCCAGTACCGCACTACATACGGTGTCGACCATCCTGCTCCGGGGCTTTTGCGACAAGCGGTTTACGGTCTAACCGAATTCCATCGCGCGCAGATCCGGGAGGCGCGGTTGGTCGCGAATCCCGGATGCTTCCCGACGGCGGCGCTGCTCGCGCTGCTGCCGCTCATCAAGCGCGATCTCATCGAACCGTCGTCGATCATTATCGATTCCAAGTCCGGCACGACCGGCGCGCGGCGCGCCGCCGCGATCGAGCAGCTCTACGCGGAAGTCAACGAGAATTTCCGCGCCTACAACGTCGGCAAGCATCGGCATACTCCCGAGATGGAGCAGGAGATCAGCGCAGCGCTCGGCCGAGAGGTCGCAATCCTCTTCGTGCCGCACCTGCTGCCGGTCACGCGCGGAATCCTGTCGTCGATTTTTATGCGCCCGCGCGCGGGCACGACCGAGTCGGACGTCGCGGCGGCATTCGAGGCGAGCTTCGCCAAGTCGCGTTTCGTCCGCATCATGAAACCGGGCGAGCTGCCGGAGATCAAGAATGTTCGCGCGACCAACTTCTGCGAAATCGCCTACATGCTCGATCGCCGCACCGGCACGCTGCTCGTGATCACGGCGATCGATAATCTGGGCAAAGGCGCGGCCGGCCAGGCGATCCAGAATTTGAACATCATGCTGGGATTCGACGAAGCCGCCGGCCTGCTGAACGTCGCCCCCGTGCCGTAAGAAACCGCACGGGCATTTCGCAGATCGGACGACCCTCACCTAAGTCCTCTCCCTGGTCAGGGAGATGGAGAATTGCGCGCACCAGCCAACCGTTCGTCATTCCGAGCGTGGCGCGAGGAATCAAGGCCGCTGCGGCCGCCACCGCGACGTCGAGTGAGGGAGAAAAATGCATGCCGCCGTGGAACCCTACAACCTGATCTCCTTCCCTAGCCACGGGTTCGGCTTCTGCGCGTGCCGCCAGAAGAGATCCTCCCACGTCTAACTGATTGAGAGGCTCGCGTAGTCGCCGAATTGGTGATTGAAGTCGCGCACTATCCTTCGCACCGGCACCATCGATCGATTGTAGAACAGCCGCGAATAAATCTTCTGCTGCCACGGCGCGATATGATCGAGCGGCACATTATGATGGCAGGCCGGATGGAGCAGGATGCGCGCCGTCTCGGGCCCTACTTCATAGAGTGTCTCATGAGCTCCTTTCGCGCCGCGTCGGCATCAAGAGCCCGCAGCTTCATCTCGTCAACCTTGCGCTTGGCGAAGTCGGCAGATAGCCGCTTCAGGAAGCGCGCACGGTAGCCTATCTTGAGCGCCCTCAGATCGGACTCGGAGACTGCGGCGGCCTCTGCCGGCCGCCAGATCGCAAAGAGCGTCTTCCCGTCGAAGGTGAGCTTGGTGCCGAATGCTTCCAGCAGCGACTGCATCATCTGCACCGTGCGCCTCACCGTGGCGTTTTGCAGGAGGAGCGAAACGACGAGCAGCTCGTAGATGCTGTAGGCGCACGAATCGCGTGTGTCGCGCCATTTGCTTACAACGGTGCGCAGGCGTCGATTTTGCCGCGCCTGCCGACTGAACTTCCGAAGGTCCGCCGTGAGATCGAAGCGCCATCGCAACTCGCGCCGAATCGCATCGCGATCACCGGCACTGACACGTCCGCGAGCGTACAGCGCAACGCGAAGAGCCGGCTTCGCCGATGTTACCGCCGCGCGGATTCGCACGCCGCAGAGTCGCCCGCCTGCGCGCAGCGTATGCCAATACCAACCGGGCTCCCATGCATCGAGCGGCGCCGGAAGGTGCGACGGCTTATGAAAGGTTCCGTCGAAGTGAAAGGGGGCGGCGTCGGGCGCAGCGTGACGGCAGCGCACTCGCGCAGGCGAATCGGCTTCATCGAAACGGTGTCCAGCCGAGTGCGGGCCATACCTCGTCGAATGACACGCCGAGGAGCCATACGAAGCCGACGTTGCCGGTCACAGTCGAGCTGTGATTCATCCCAATCTGCAGCCCCAGGTTGATTTCGAAGATCCGGTTGATCCACGCAACCCCCGGCGTCAGTTCAAAATCCGGCGCAGTTGAGTTTTCTCGCGTGCTCAGGTATTGCGCGTACTCGAAGTCCAGATGCGGTGTCAGGTGACCCAAGAATTCATTCACCTGCGCGCCGGTCACATACTTGTCGAGATAGCCAATCGAATACTCAATCTCGGTGTTGGTGAGTAGCAAGTTCTCGCTCGGTCCGCTGATGTTCGCGTCCCAGAAGTAGTCGCCTTCGAACTGGAACGCGCGCAACGCCGCCATCGAGTCGGGGACTTCGACAAGACCTTTCGCAAACAGCAGATCCGCGCCCGCCTTGGTATGCTGGCTCGCGCCGACACTCTCGTCGCCGTTGGGCACCTCAAGATTAGGCCCCAGCGAGACCAGAAAGTCCGAGGCATCCCACTGCAAAACCGTCTGCTTGTAGGAAAAATCCAGGTCGTTCCATCCTGTGGCGTGATCGTTGCCTCCGTAATGCTGGATGCTGGCGGACAGCGACAGACTGGAAACGGAAGAGACCGTCTTTTCGACGTAGAGCAGGGCAGAATCCGCGCCGCGGCTCACCGATCCCGAAAGCGAGATGTAATCGTAAGGCTGCGCGGAGTAGCCGAGGAAGTTGCCGACGAAGTAGCGCTGGCTAAGATCGGCGCGCGCCGGCTCTGCAAGCCATAGCGCGGCGGCGAGACTCAATCCGAATGTGATGAGCCAACGGCCCGGCGCGCTCTCCCGATCGCGATGCGAACATCCAAGACGCCGCATCATAACTCGCATGCGAACCGCGCCCCGCGATAGCCGATGAGTCGCTACGCGACGCGGCGCATCAGCTCCAGGATGTCGTAGCCCGTGATATCGCGGCTCTTGGCCGACCACTCGCGCAGCTCCGCGTCCGAGACCATCCCGGCCTGCGTGCCCTTTGCGAGATCCATCAGCGCGATCTTGATCGTCGCCTCGTCGATCATCTCACCCGACTTGGGATCCGCCATCGAGCCTCCACCCTTCTCGTGGTAGAGCTTCACCACGCGGCGCGCTTCGTCGATCTGCTCCTGGCTCGGCGTGTAGCAAGAGTTCGCGATTTCGGCCTGCTGGGGATGAATTACCCAGGTGCCGTCCATGCCGAGGTTGGCCGCGCCTTCATTCTTGGCGCGGAGCTGACCCTGCAGTTCCTTTACGCGATCGGGTGAATCTTCCTTGCGCCACAAGCGAAGGAAAACGTTGTCCACCGCGTGCAATCCGGCAGCCTTCGCCGCCACGACAACGGCCTGCTTCGAGTAATGGAAATTCTGGTTCTGATTCTCGACGATCTCGCGGATGCCGAGGTTGGCAGCGTAGTCCGCGATTCCAAACACGAGCCCGCACATCCGGTCGGATGCGGTGGCAATATCGTACGCCTTGATCAGCGCGTGCGGCGTTTCGATCAGCGACTCGATCTGCACGCGATACTTCCAGCCTCCCCGCTTCTCGAGATCGTCGAGCAGCTTCGACACTTCGCGGATTTCCTCGGCCCCGCGCGTCTTCGGCAGCATGATACCGTGGAAGCGGTTCGGCGCGCCCAGCATGATCGCTTCCATGTCGCCCTTGAAGAATTTCGAGTGGATGTTGTTGGGGCGAATCGAAACGACTTTCTTGCCGAAGTCGAGCGTGTTCATCGCCTCGACCATTACCTTGCGGCTCTTCTCGCCCTTGAATTCGTAAGGACAGGCGTCCTCGAAATCCGCCATCACGTGATCGACCGGCGACTTCTGCGCGTCGGCGGCGTTCTGATGCAGCTTGAGGTTATGGCCGGGATAGGTCATCTCGGTGCGCGGGATGACAAAGCGTTGTCCCTTGTCGAGAACGAACATGATTGTTTCTCCAGTTCGGCGCCGCCTGGGCGATCAGACGCCGGTATTTGCGTAGTGCGATTTGCGTTTGATGAGCACGGTGCGCTCGATTTCGACGACAACGGTGCCGTCGGGTTTCTTGCCGACGAGCTTGAACTTCACGATGCCGGCGTCTGGGCGATCGGCGTCGCGTTTATCAAGCACCGTCGATTCGGCGTAAATCGTATCGCCGTGGAAAACGGGATTGGTGTGCTTGCCGTTATCCATCTCGAGCTCAGTGATTGCGTTTTCGCTGGTGTCCTCCGACGCGAGGCCGACCGTAAACGCAAGCACCACGCCGCCATACACGAGCAGCTTGCCGCCGACATAAGCGCCGGGATTCTTGTCGATTAGATCCTGGTTGTAGTGCAGCTCGGCCGTGTTCATCACCAGTGAGGTGAAGTTGTGATTGTCGGCCTCCGTGATCGTGCGGCCGCGCGGATGTATCAGCGTGTCGCCGACATTGAAATCCTCGAAGTAGCTGCCGTCACTCGTGATTGCCATCAGCTCTGCTCCATGATGCGCCGCCCGATGACCTCGTACTGGATTTCGCTGGTGCCCTCGAAGATAGACAGCACGCGCGCGTCGCGCCAAAAGCGCTGCGCCTCGAATTCCATCGAGTAGCCGTAGCCGCCGTGCACCTGCATCGCTTCGCGCGTCACTCGCTCGGCCATCTCAGCCGCGAACGCTTTGGCGAGGCCGGCCTCGTAGTCACTGCGCTTGCCCGTGTCTTTCTGCGACGCGGCGTAGTAGCAGAGCTGGCGGGCTGCCTCGATCTCGACCGCCATGTGCGCGATCTTGTGGCGGATCACCTGGAAATCGCCGATCGGCTGGCCGAACTGCGTGCGCTGCTTGCAATACTTCACCGCGCACTCGAAGGCCGCCTGCGCGACGCCGACGCCGCGCGCCGCGGTCTGTATTCGCGCCGCCTCATATGACGACATAAGCTGGTAGAATCCCCTGCCCTCCTGACCGCCGATCAGATTCTCCTTGGGAGCGTAGGCGTCGTCGAATTGGAGCGCATAGCTCCGCATGCCGTGATAGCCGATCGTCGGGATCGGCGAGCCGGTGAGCTGCGGCGGCATGAAGTTATCGCCGGGTTGTTTCTCGAACAGGATTAGCGAGAGTCCTCGGTGGCGCTTGGAGATGTCGGGATCGGTGCGCGTCATCACGGTGAGCATCTGCGCGCGATTGGCGAACGTGCACCACATCTTTGATCCCTTGATGAGGTAGCCGTCGCCCTGTTTCACTGCGCGCGTTTTGAATGACGCAGTATCGCTGCCCGAATCCGGCTCGGTGAACGCCGCCGCGGTGAGGATCTCGCCGCGCGCGATCTTCGGCATGAAGCGCTGCCTCTGCTCCTCGGTGCCGTTGGCCGCGATGAGCGTGCCTGTTATGACGTTGCGAGTCATCACGGAGCCGACGGAGAGCCAGCCGCGCGACAGCTCCTCGGTGACGATCGCCATCGCGATATAGTCGAGGCCCATCCCGCCTTGCTCTTCGGGGAATATGATGCCGAAGTAGCCGAGCTCGGCCATCTTCTTCAGCACCTGCTCGGGGATTTCCTGGTTGTTGCGATCGAGGTCGTTGGCGATAGGTTTGACTTCGGCTTCGACGAACTCACGGACCGAGCGGCGGATCTCCTCGTGCTCGGGACTGACAAGCGGCATCGTGAATTGCTCCTAAGCGGGATTGCGTTTGCGGATCAGCACCGGCCGCTCGTACTCGAGCACCTTGTCCCCGTGCTGGTTGTAGCCTGTGGTGCGGAACTTGACGACGCCGCGGTCGGGGCGCGAGGTATCGCGCTTGGAGAGCACGATCGACTCGGAGGTGATCGTGTCGCCCGGATAAACCGTCTCGCCGAATTTCATCTGCTCGTAGCCTAGGTGGGCGATAGCGCGCTCGCTCAGATCCTCGACGGAGAGCCCGAACACCACGTTCATCACGAGCATATGATTGACGACGACGTTCTTGTAGCCGAGGCTCTGCGCATACTCGCGATTAAAGTAGATGGGGTTGAAGTTCATCGTGACCGAGGTGAAGAAGCTGTTGTCACCCTCGGTGATGGTGCGGCCCCAGTGATGCTTGAAGACGTGGCCTATCTGAAAATCCTCGAAATAATGGCCACGCTCGATTCTTCGCTCCGCCATATGAATTAGCCTGGCTTCTTTTGGTGACTCCGGATATTAGCCCGGCTCCTCATACGACGCGATGACTCAAGGGGCCGCAATGCGATTTCGTCTGGCGCCGAACGGCCGGGGGTGAGACCGTTTATTATGGAATTCATGGCACGCGTCAACCGAACCTCGGGCATAGGGAGTCTCCAGCCTAACGACTGGAAGGTGCTTATTGTCAAATGCTCAATAAACAGGTAGCTAGTTGCGTCGCCCCTTTGACGCCCGCAATCGAAATCAGACCGGAGCCAATCCGCCGCGGCCTCGACGCGCCCGCGCGGGTGGTAACTGATCAAGGATGACCAAGAAGGACCGCTACGAAATCGGCGAAGTTCCCCCCATCGGCCAGGTGCCGAAGGAGATGTGGGCGCAGGTCATTCGCGCCGAGCGTTTCGGCGAGCCGAAGCGAGCGTTCCAGGTTGAGCGTATCGCAGTTCCGCCGATCAAGCCCGACGAGGTGCTGGTCTACGTGATGGCGGCGGGGGTCAATTTTAACAACGTGTGGGCGGCGCTTGGCTCGCCCGTCAACGTGATCGCGGCGCGGCAAAAATCGAAGTACGACTCATCGGATTTCCACATCGGCGGCAGCGACGCCTCGGGAATCGTGTACGCGGCGGGCGCCGGCGTGAAGAACGTAAAGGTGGGCGATCACGTCGTCATCCACTGCGGGGTGTGGGATCCCGACTGCTACGCCGAGCGCAACGGCGACGATCCGATGTACGACCCGTCGTTCAAAATCTGGGGCTACGAAACCAATTGGGGCAGCTTCGCACAATTCGCCAAGGTGCAGGGGCATCAGTGTATGCCCAAGGCGAAGCATCTCACGTGGGAAGAAGCCGCCGCTCCGACCCTGGTCGGCGCGACCGCCTTCCGCATGCTGATGGGATGGCCGCCGCATACGATTCGCAAGGGCGACGTCGTGCTCATCTGGGGCGCGTCGGGCGGTCTCGGATGCATGGCGATCCAGATTGTCAAGGCTGAAGGAGGCATCCCGGTCGGCGTCGTCGGTGACGATCGCAAGATCGATTTCTGCGTGAAGCTCGGCGCCAAAGGGATCATCAACCGCAAGAAATATCTCCACTGGGGCATGATGCCTCACTGGAAAGACACCGACTCCTACAACAAGTGGGCCGCTGAGTGCCGTGCCTTCGGCAAAGCGATTTGGGATATCGTCGGCGAGCGCAAGAGTCCGCGTCTCGTCTTCGAGCACCCGGGGGAAGACACGATTCCGACGTCGGTTTTCGTCTGCGACACGGGCGGGATGGTCGTAATCTGCGCCGGCACGACCGGCTACAATGCCGTCGCCGACCTACGCTACCTCTGGATGCGCCAGAAGCGCCTTCAGGGCTCGCACTTCGCCAACGACGAACAGTCGTACGCGTTCAACCAGTTAGTTCTCGACGGCAAGATCGATCCTTGCCTCGCGAAGACGTACCGCTTCGAGGAAATTCCGGAATGCCACCAGGCGATGCAGGAAAACCGCGCGCCCGAGGGCAAGATGGTCGCGCTGGTCGGCGCTCCGAAGCCCGGCATGAAGGATATCTAGAACCCGACTTCTTCATTTTGTCGCCGTCGGAATAGAATCAGTGCGGTGAACCAGACCACCGCCGCCGTCGAGAAGTACCTGCGCGCTCGAATCGAGGGCGAGGTCCGCTTCGATGCAGGCACGCGCGCCGTTTACGCGACTGACGCATCAAACTATCGCCAGGTGCCGATCGGCGTCGTGATCCCACGCCACGAGGGTGACGTCGCCGCAGCGATCGCGGTCGCGCGCGAAAATCAGATGCCGATACTCGCCCGCGGCGGCGGCACTGCGCTCGGCGGCCAATGCTGCAACGCCGCGATCGTGATCGACTTCTCGAAGTACATGAACCGCGTCGTGAGCATCGACGCCGAGCGCCGCATCGCCCAGGTCGAACCTGGATGCGTGCAGAGCGCGCTCGATTCGGCGCTCGCGCCGCACGGCCTTTTCTTCGCGCCCGATCCCTCGACCAAAGATCGCTGCACGCTCGGCGGTATGATCGGCAACAACTCGTGCGGCGCGCATTCTGCGGCCTACGGCAAGACCGTGGACAATCTCGCCGCGCTCGACGTGATTCTCTATGACGGCACGCGGATGCATTTCGGCGGCGCGATGAGCGCTGACGAACTCGCGGCGGCGATCGCGCGCGGCGGCCGCGAGGGCGACGTCTACGCGAAGCTCCGCGATCTGCGCGATCGCACCTCCGATTCGGTGCGCGCGAATTTTCCCAAGCTCCCGCGCCGCGTCTCCGGCTACAACCTCGATCAGCTTCTGCCCGAGGCGAACTTCAATGTCGCGCGCGCGATCGTCGGCTCCGAGGGCACGCTCGCCTTGACGACGCGAGCATGGGTAAGCGCGGTGCCGCGGCCCAAGCAAACCGCGATGGTCGTGCTCGGATTCGGGGACGTGTTTCGCGCCGCCGATCAAATGCCCTGGTTGCTCGACCATAATCCCGAAGCGCTCGAGGGGTTCGACCATCAACTGCCCGACTTCGCGCGCATCAAGCGGATGCCCGCGGTTAATCTGCTCCCGGCAGGCAACGCCTTTTTGATCGCCGAACTCGGCGGCGCGAGTGCCGCCGAGGCGAACGACCGCGCGGCGCGAATGATCGCGCACGCCGAGCGAATCAGCGAATGCACGGGTACGACACTCCTCACCGACACACGTGAGCAGACCGGCGTCTGGCGCATCCGCGAGTCCGGCCTCGGCTCAGGCGCTTACTTCAAAGGACGGCCGCGCACGTGGCCGGGCGCCGAGGATTGCGCCGTGCCGCCCGCACGCCTCGGCGAATATCTCCGCGGTTTCGATTCGATTCTCGCGCGCCATGGGCTCACGATCTCGACCTACTACGGACATTTCGGCGAAGGATGCGTCCACGCGCGCATCAGCTTCGATCTCGCGGCGGAAAAAGGCATCGCGACGTTTCGCGCGGCGATGGAAGAAATCGGAGCGCTGGTCACGGAGCTAGGAGGCTCGATCTCGGGCGAGCATGGCGACGGAATCGCGCGCTCGGAACTCCTGCCGATGATGTTCAAGCCGGATCTCATCGACGCGTTCCGCTCATTCAAGCTCGCGTTCGATCCCGACCGCATGATGAACCCGGGCGTGATCGTCGATCCGCATCCCCTCGACTCGCACCTGAAGCTCGGAGCGAAGTTCTGGCCGCGCAGCGTCACGACCCACTTCGACCTCGCCGAAGAGGGCGGAATCGCGGGCGCCGCGCTCAAGTGCGTCGGGATCGGCAAGTGCCGCAAGACCGAGGCGGCCACGATGTGCCCGTCGTACATGGCGACGCGCGACGAAAAGCATTCGACGCGCGGGCGCGCGCGGCTGCTCCTGGAGGCGCTGTCAACCGATCTGCTGCCGGCCGGGTTCGGCGACGAGGCGCTGAAGGAATCTCTCGATCTCTGCCTCTCGTGCAAGGCGTGCAAGAGCGAATGCCCGTCGTCGATCGACATGGCCGCCTATCGCGCCGAGTTCTTCGCCAACTATTACCGAACGCATCCGCGCTCGCTCGCGTCGTGGTTCTTCGGCCATCTGCACGAGGCCGCGCGAGTCGCGGAGCGCGCGCCGGCTCTTGCCAATTCGCTCGCGAGCGGGCCGATGCTCGGCAGGGTTGGAAAGCGCGTGCTCGGCATTCATCGTGCGCGGCAGATTCCGCGCTTCGCGAGACAGACTTTCAGATCGTGGTTCGCCTCGCGAAGATCCGCCAGCGCGAACGCGTCGCGCGAGGTGATGCTCTTTCCTGACACCTTCAACAATTTCTTCGAGCCCGAAGTCGCGATCGCCGCGGTCGAGCTGCTCGAGCGAGCCGGCTTGCGCGTGACGATTCCAGCACGTGACCTGTGCTGCGGACGGCCGCTCTATGACCAGGGCATGCTCGATCGGGCGCGCGCGCGCCTGCGCGATATTATCGATGTGCTCGGATCCGTCGCCGCGCGCGGCACTCCGATCGTCGGTCTCGAGCCGAGTTGTCTCCTCACCTTTCGCGACGAGATGCCCTCGCTCTTCCCGGAGGACCCTTCCGCGAAATCGATCGCGGCAAACGCTCTGATGCTTGACGAATTTCTCGCGCGTGAAGGAATCGAGTTTGCCGCCGATGCGATCAAAGGCTTCGCGCTGCTGCATGGACATTGTCATCAGAAAGCGCTCGCCGGAATCGAGAGCGAGGTCTCGATCATCTCGAAGCTGCCGGACCTACACTGCGATGTGCTCGACGCCGGGTGCTGCGGGATGGCGGGTGCATTTGGTTATGATCGCGAGCACTATGAAGTTTCGCGCACGCTCGCGCGCCGCGTGCTGATCCCCGCAATTGAAATGACCCCGCCCGACACGATCGTAATCGCCGACGGCTTCTCATGCCGCTCGCAGGTGCGCCACTTCTTGCCGACGCGTCGCGTGATGCATCTCGCGGAGGCGCTCAACGCACGAGCCTCGGCCGCTTCGTCCTGACGGTCCGTCAACTGGAGGCGCGGCACTCCGCTGTGCGACTGCGCGCGCGTTGCGCTAAGTTCCGAGGCCGAGAGAGGAAACATCCGATGATGCGACCTGGAATCACAATTCCGCACGAACCTTTTCAAAATCCCCATATCGCCGAGCTCGCGCGTACCGCTGAACGATGCGGCTACACCGATGCGTGGTCTTACGAATCATTCGGGGCAGACGCGTTCAATCCGATCGCCGCGGCCTCGATGGTCACGACGAAGCTCCGCTTCGGCTCTGCGATCGTGCCCGTTTTCTCGCGCCCCGCGCCGCTGATTGCGATGTCGGCGATCACCACCAACCAGCTCTCCGGCGGCCGCTTTATCCTGGGCCTAGGCATCTCGACGCCGAATATCATGCAGGGCTGGATGGGCGTGCCGTTTCGCAAACCCGTAACGATGATGAAGGAAACGGTCGCCGCGATTCGCCAGATCTTCAAAGGCGAGAAAGTCACCTTCAACGGCGAGATGGTGCATATCAACGGCTTTCGGATCGATATCCCATACGACACGCCGCCGCCTATTTACATCGGCGCGCAGGGCTCGAAGATGCTTCGGATCGCAGGCGAGATCGGCGACGGGCTGATCGTTAATTTCGTCACGCCCGAAACTCTCCCCGCGATGCTCGAGCATACGCGCGAAGGCATGCGCTCCGTGGGCAAGGACCCGGCGACGCTCGACGTCGCCTGCCGCATCATGCTCGCGCTTGACGAGGACGAGGGCACGGTGCGGACCATCTTCAAGCGCTCGCTCACCGCGTACGTCACGGTGCCGCAGTACAACAAGTTCTTCCGCGAGATCGGCTTCGAGAACGAGGCCGGGACCGCGATCGACGCGTGGAATGCGGGCGACCGCAAGAAGGCTCTGGACGCGGTCACGGACGAGATGGTCGAGCACATTTTCGTCATCGGCAACGCCGCGAAATGCAAGCGGCGGCTCGAGGATTACGCGCGCGGCGGAATTACGACCACGGCGCTGCAGTTCTCGTCATTCGCGCCGACGCCCGAGGAGCGCCGAAAGAAAATCTTAAGCGCGATTGAAAAACTCGCTGCCGCCTAGAAAAGGAACGGGCGCCCGGCCGGGAGAACACGGGCGCCCGCCCGCTCTGAGAGCGGGGAACCGACCTTAGTGGATGAAGTTGCCGAGCAGCGGCAGCATTGAGGTCAAGCCGCCACCACCGTACGGCGTGCCGTAGCTGTTGTAGCCGCCGTAGTTGTTGTTGTAGCCGTTGTTGTAACCGTTGTAGCGATTGTAGCCGTTATAGCCGTAGCCGCTGCCGTAGTAGGTCGTGGGAGCCATCGCGGGCGCCGCCATGTATGCCGTGGCCGGCGCCGTCATATAACCCGCGGTCGCACCACACGTATGGTTAAAGTTGCCGAGCTGCTCGTTGACGTACTCGAGCTGCGTGTTCAGCCGATGCGCGTTCGACCAGTTGCCGTAGGCGCTCGACTGCGCGATCTCCGACTTGAGATTCTGGCGCTCGTTCATCAACTTGGTGAAGTTGTACTGGTGCTTTTCAGCCTTGTAAGGATTGCCGCACGGGCCGCCGCCGTATGCATATGGAGCCGCATATCCGGTGGCCGGCGCCGCGTAACCGGAGTATGGCGCGGCATAGCCGCTATACGGCGCGGCAGCGTAGGCCGTGGGATATGCGCTGTAGTTGGGATATCCGCTGTAGTTGCCGTAATAGACCGGCCTTGAAGGAGCGGCGGCGTAGCTCGTTGCATAGTTGGTATAGGCCCGGGACGTCCCATAGTAACGTGCCGGCGTGTTGACAGCGGTTGAGTTCCAGAGGGGGCCGCGATTCGCAGGTCCGCCGAAGAGGCTCGATGCGGCCTGATGGAAGAAGCTCGAGGTCCCGGACGTCGACTTGAACGCGGTGTAGTTGTTCGCGCGCGTGTTGAAGGTTCGCGTGCTGCTCGGGGCCGCCGAACGATAGCTCGTGTAGTTGTTGTTGTGATTCTTCGCCCAGGCGCTTAGCGGAACAACGAAAACCGCGAGCGTGGCGACCACTGCGGACATCAGCCTCTGCCTGGACTTCATGTGCCCGACCCTCCTGGTCTCACGATGCATGAGCATTTGCGATGCCAGCCTCAGCGCGCCAAAATTTCCGCCTTTGCACCATCCTTCCCGGATTCAGATACGTCGTGAGCAACGACGGCGTTACAGGAACGGCATAGACGCCAACCAAAAGGTGAAGATTAAGAATTGGCCAGCAGCGCAGGATTAGCACGCGCTCAGACAAAGGTTCGCCGCGCGAGCAAGTACATCGCGCCGCCTGCGGCCGCATATACAGCAATTCCCTCGACTAAACTGAAGCCGCTGGTCACAAGATAAAGTCCCAGCACCAGCAGGGTCGCGACGATCGCGACTATCTGCTCGATTCGCCGCTCGCGCGCGCGCACCCGCGCAACGTGCTCGTTGATAGGCGCGCCGCAGTTGGGACATACACCGCCGCGTTTGACTACGAGGTCGGCCTCGCACTTGGGGCATTCGATTTTCGTTCGTAGCGGCATAATGCGGCTCCGCAAGGCGGCAAAATGCATGGACGCCGCCTTCGAGGCCAAACCATCCTGAACCTAAGGGGCGCTCGAAGCGATCTCAAGCGGACGCGAAGATTTCTTCTTCTCTCACGCTTCCAGCCGTGTTAGACCTGATGACCGATTAATTTTAATCGGTCAATCAGTCACGGAGGTCAAGGGTCATGGCAGAAGCAAAAGCACTTTCGGGCCGCACCGCGATCGTCACTGGCGCCTCGAGCGGAATCGGGCGTGCAATCGCGTTTCGCCTTACCGAGGCGGGCGCGCACATCTTCATCACGGGCCGCACCAAGTCCTCGCTCGATGAAGTCGCCCACGAAGCCGACAAGCTCGGGGGCAAGGCGACGACGCACGCGTTCGATATCCGCGACGTGAAGGCATTGCAGGATTTCATCGCGCGGGCGGCGAAGGAGACCGGGCGGCTCGACATTATGGTCAACAACGCGGGGCTCGAATATCCAAGCTCGATAATCGAGGGCGACCCGGAGCGATGGCGCGAGATGCTCGAGGTCAACGTGCTCTCGCTACTGGTCGGGTCGCAGGCGGCGATCCGCGCGATGCGTGCTTGCCGCGCCCACGGGCACATCGTAAATATCTCGTCGGTGGCGGGGCGGACAGAAGCGTCGGGCGTTTACGGTTCAACCAAGTGGGCGGTGAATTCGATTGCAACCTCGCTGCGCAAGGAACTCGAGGGCGACTCGATCCGCGTCGTGAACATCATGCCCGGCGCGACGGCGACCAACTTCGCGCGCAATTTCCCGCCCGAATTCGTGCAGGGAATCGTTTCGTCGCTGGGCCTCAAGGCCGACTTCAAGCAAGGCGAGCAGATGCCGCCTGAGATAATCGACCAGGTCGCAAAGGCCGGCAAGTTGTTCCTCGCCTCAGCCGACGACGTCGCCCGCGCGGTAGTCTATGCCGTGAGGCAGCCGATCGAACTCAACATCTTCGAGATGGTTGTGAGGCCGCAGCGCCAGCTACAATTGCCCGCATGATCCAACGCGAACGAGGTGCGCCGAAAGCCAAGCGCGCGGCGATCCTGGAGGCTGCGCAGAAACTATTTAGCCAGTACGGCTATCGGCGCACCTCGATCGACGACATCGCACGAGAGGCGGAGATCGCCAAGGGCACGGTTTATCTAAGCTTCAAGAGCAAGGAAGAAATTTTTCGCGCGCTCTGCGAGAGTCTTGCGCAACGCGTCGAGACCGATGCCGCCGCGGCTGCGGCGCTCGACGCGCCCCTCGAGAATCGGCTCGCGGCGATCCTGGAAGCGAAGTTTGGTCTTTACTTTGATCTGGTAAAGCGTTCGCCGCACGCGGCCGAGCTGATGGACTCGAAGAACCGGCTCTCGGCTGATGTCTTCACCGCGTCGGAAAAGAAGTACGCGCGGATCCTGCGCGAAACGATCGACGCGGCGACGAATCGCGGCGAGATCGACGCCGGCACATGCGGAATCGACGGCGCGGCGCTGGTCGATCTGCTGATGGCGGCGGCGGGCGGAATCGAGAAGACCGTGACGCAGCCGGCGATGTTCCATCGGCGGCTGAAGGAACTCGCGCGGATGGCGTGCGCGGCGCTGGCGCCGCGGGCGCCATCCGCCGTCGTCAATTAAACACGGGCCGGAAGCACGCTTCGCGCGCGCTCCCGGCCCGTGTCTCCTGTTAGGCGTGCTTGCGGAGCTTGTGCGACGACGCGGAGTGCGTCGGGCGCGCAAGCTCGTTGTGCCGCGCGCGATGCGGCGCGGCGGGAGCCTTGGCCGGCGCTTTCAGCGCTGGCTTGGGCGACACGCGCGCCGTGGTTGCCGGCGCCGGAGGCGCCGCCACCGCGGCGTCCACCATGAGCGCCTGGGCGCGAGCTGCCTCTTCGGCCGCGATCGCGCGCCGGCGCTCGATCGCCTCGAGCTTGCGCTCCTTCCAGCGCTTCAATCCCATCCGCATGTATTCAGGATTGATGTCGAGCATCTCGCAGACGTTGTCAAATGAGAATACCCATCGCTTGTCCTCGTGGCTGATCCATTCGTCAGCCTCGCGGAACAGACGCTGGCCCTTGTTGGTGCTGGCGTCGATGCATTTCATGAAGCATTCGACCGCGTCCTCGAGCACGCTCAGGATGAGACGCTTCTCGCCCTCGAGCAGATGCTTGCGGCGCATCGCCTCGAAATATTGGATGGGCAAAAGGGTGTCGGGCTCGAACAGCCCCGGCAGCCTCTCGTCCAAAGTCTCTTTTTCCTGCATCTTCTCTCCCTGTTCAGTCCTCAAACTTGTCCTGGCCTCCACCGCCCCACCCTCCTGTTTTTGTAACGCGGCATTCAGTTGCGGCCATTCCGGCCGTGTTTTTCGACGAAGCCGCGGGAATATTTATTCAGAGTCGTCCTCGTTTTGTTCCTTGTAGATCTCGTGCCACGCCATCTGGATCGCCTCGAGCTTGGCCTCCGTCGATGCGTTCCGATCGTCATCGAACTCATCCAGATCGATCACCCACTGGCGAAGGTCCGTGAATCGGGCGTCAAGCGGATTGAGCCCGGGGTGATTCTCCGCTAGCACCTCGGCTATCTCTTCGGCCTGATCCCATTTGAGTCCCATCGCGAAGCGTCCTCCGTCACGACAAATCGTCAACCGACTTCTTCTCGAGCGCGTCCTTAATCGCCCGGTCCATAATGCGTTCAGCGAACGGCGTGGTCAGCTCGTTCAGCTCCTCGACCAGTGTGGCTATTAGTTCGCGATCGGTTTGTTTGCGGGCCCTTTCCAACCGCTCCACCGCCTCCTCAATCTGCTCTCGCTCGCCGTTTTCCAGCAGCGACGCCCACTCGCCGAGCTGCTTATGAAGTGCACCCAGGATCTGCTCGGCGTCATTGCGGGCCGTGATCAGCAGCCTCTGTTCGAGGTCCTGCTCACCAAGATCGATCGCCTCTTCGAGCATCCGTTCGATTTCGTCGTCGGCCAAGCCATAGCTCGGCTTGACGTCGATCGAATGCTCGCGGCCAGTGCGCTCATCGCGCGCTGTTACGCTAAGTATCCCGTTTGCATCGATAAGGAAAGTTACTTCGATGCGGGGCAGCCCGGCCGGCTGCGGCTCAATGGGCCCTAGCTTGAAGCGCGCGAGGCTACGGCAATCCTTAGCAAGCTCGCGCTCTCCTTGCAAAACGTGAATATCGACGTGGGTTTGGTTATCCACAGCGGTTGTGAAACTTTCGGTGATACTTGTCGGAATAGTGGTATTCCGATGTATAAGACGCTCCATCACCCCGCCCATCGTCTCGATTCCGAGCGAGAGCGGCACCACGTCGAGGAGCAGCAGGTCGCCCTGAGTGCCCATCAAAACGCCGGCCTGGACGGCAGCACCCAGGGCCACGACTTCTTCCGGGTCGATCGAGCAGAGCGGCTCGCGCCCAAATAGCGTTCTAACTTGCTCACTCACGTAGGGCATCCGCGTCGAGCCGCCTACCAATACGACGGCATCGATCGCAGCAGGTTTCAGCTGCGCGTCAGCCAAGGCCATTTCGGAGCGCTTGATCGTGCGCGCGACGAAAGGCTCAGCAAATTTCTCTAATGCAGCGCGCGAGAGGGATTTGCGAATCGTTTGCGCGGGTAGCTCGACGACAACCCCGGTCTCCGCGATCTCGCTGAGGCGCTTCTTTGCATCCTCGGCGGCGATTCGCGCGCTGTTCCATACGTGGCGGTCGGTCTTCACCGAGTCGGGCAGCTCCGCCAGGAGCCACTCGGCAACCGCGCGGTCGATATCGTCACCGCCGAGATGGGTGTCGCCGTTGGTCGCGAGGACCTCGAAGATGCCTTCCTTAATGTTCAGGATCGAAATGTCAAAGGTGCCGCCGCCAAAGTCGTAAACCGCGACTACTCCCTCGGCCATCTTGCCGAGTCCGTATGCGAGCGACGCGGCCGTCGGCTCGTTGACGAGGCGCACGACCTCGAGTCCGGCGAGGCGGCCGGCGTCCTTCGTTGCCTGGCGCTGACCGTCATTAAAATAAGCCGGTACAGTGATGACGACGCGCTCGACCTTTTCACCGAGCGCGCGTTCGGCGCGGACTTTGAGCGCGCGCAGAATCTCCGCCGAGATCTGCGGCGGCGTGAAAACGCGGCTTCCGACTTTGAATCGAACGACCGACCCGCTCAGATCTGCGAACGCGTAGCGGACGCGATCCTCGGGCGCCACTTCGTTACCCCCGAGTCCCATGTAGCGCTTCACCGAGCGAATTACAGCGCCGTATTCGCCACCGTCGAAGCCGACCGCGCTCACGCGGCCATCTTTTTCAAATGTGAGATGAGGCTCGAGCTCGATCGCGCGGGTCCCTACCTCGACCCGGCTGTCGGGCGCCATCGCGACAACTGACGCCAACAACGCGTTGCCCGTTTCGGCATCCCTGATCACGCGCGGTGCGCCGCCGTCCATGATCGCAATCAGGCTCTGCGTGGTGCCGAGGTCTATTCCAAAAATGCGACTCATTGCTTATGCCGCGTTGGCATGCGCCAGCGCGCGATCGATATCGCGAAGCAGCGTGCGGAGGTACGCAATCCGCGAGAGAATCGTCTTGAGGTCGGCGATCAATTTCTGATCGTCGCCACCGCCGCCCGCATCCCAGGCGGCGAAGTTGCGCGCGAGGTTTTCGTGCGCCGCCTTCATTGCCTGATCGACTTCTTCGCGGCGCGCGTTAACGGTCGCTTCGAGCTCGTCAGATCTCTCGGCCGCGAGTTCCGCGAGCTCCTCCTGCACGTTGAACACGAGCTCCGCCAGATCAGGCGGGACCTGCTTGTTGTTCTCAGCGAGCTTCTGTCCCCTGAGCTCGAGCCAGTAGAGGCCGCGGGCGACGGGATCCTTCAGCGCTCGATAACTACGAGTGAGCAGCGCAGTCGCTCGCAGGCTCGCGGTTCGGACCCTTGGACTCGCCGAGGCGAAACGATCGGGATGCACCCGGCGGCTAAGATCGTGATACAGCCGCTCGAGTGCGGGCAGGTCGATCGTGAGCTTTTGAGGTAGCCCGAGCGCGACGAAGCAGTCGAGTTCAGCGCCCAGCGGCGCGCTGCACTGCTCGCAGGTTAATCGCGGCGTTTGCCGCCGTCCGCATGACGGGCATTCGATCATGACTTGGAGGCGTGTCCCTCATCCCACGTTCACACGACGAACGATTCGCCGCATCCGCACTGCCGCTTGACATTGGGGTTGACGACCCGAAAGCCGGCGGACATTAGTTCTTCAGCGTAGTCGAGCTCGGACCCGTTCAAATAAAGAAAACTCTTCTTGTCGACGATCAGTTTCGCGCCGTCGCGCTCGAAAACCTTGTCGCGCTCCTTGGCCGCGTCGATTTCCATCCGGTACTGCAGCCCCGAGCAGCCGCCGCCCACCACCTTCACGCGCAGTCCCGCATCGTCGCCCTTGTCGGCAACGAGCTGCTTGATCTTGTGGACCGCGTTTTCCGAAAGCGAAATCATCGCATAACTACCTGTTTACGCCCGCCCCGCCTTGTCGGTCGAAGGCGCTTCCGCGTCGTCACCCTTGCGCTTCTTCCAGTCGGTGATCGCGGCCTTGATCGCATCCTCGGCGAGCACCGAACAGTGAATCTTCACCGGAGGCAAGTTGAGCTCCTGCACGATGACGGTGTTCTTAATCGCCATCGCCTCTTCGATATGCTTGCCCTTGACCAGCTCGGTCACGTAGCTCGAACTTGCGATCGCGCTGCCGCAGCCGAAGGTCTTGAACTTAGCGTCCTCGATCACGCCGCTGTCGTTGATCTTGAGCTGGAGCTTCATCACGTCGCCGCATTCCGGCGCGCCGACAACGCCCGTGCCGACGTTGGCTTCGTCCTTGGCGAACGAGCCGACGTTGCGCGGATTGTTGTAATGGTCGAGAACCTTTTTCGAGTAGGACATGATGCCTCCGCTGATTCCTTACGCCTTCCAGCTGACGGACTTGAGATCGATGCCTTCTTTGGCCATCTCGTAGAGCGGCGACATCTCGCGCAGCCGCCGCACTTCCTTGGTCACGCGCTCCGTCACGTAATCGACCTCTTCGTCTGTGTTGAAACGGCCGACGCCGAAGCGAATCGAGCTATGTGCCAGCTCCTCATTGGTGCCCAGCGCGCGAATCACGTACGAGGGCTCGAGCGTCGCCGAGGTGCAGGCCGAGCCGGAGCTCACCGCAACGTCGTTGATTCCCATCAGGAGCGACTCGCCTTCGACATACGCGAAGCTGACGTTGAGGTTACCGGGCAGCCGCTCCGTCGGATGACCGTTCAGGTAAATCTCGTCGAGCCGCTCGAACAATCCGGCCTGGAGCTTGTTGCGCATTTCGCGCAGCCGCTCGGCCTCTTCGTTCATTTCCTTCGCGGCGATCTCGGCTGCTGCACCAAAGCCAACGATCCCAGTGACATTCAGCGTGCCCGAGCGCATGCCGCGCTCATGGCCGCCGCCGTCGATAATCGGCGTGATACGCACGCGCGGTCCCTTCGAGCGAACCCACAGCGCGCCGCATCCCTTGGGGCCGTAAAGCTTGTGCGCAGTCAGCGAGAGCAGATCGACGCCGTTCTTCTCGACGTCAACCGGAATATGCCCAACTGCCTGCACCGCATCGCTGTGAAACACAATTCCCTTTTCTTTCGCGATCTTGCCGATTTCCGCGATCGGATGAATCGTGCCGATCTCGTTGTTCGCCCACATGATCGAGATCAACACGGTCTTGTCGGTGATCGCGCTGCGCACGTCGTCGGGATCCACCATCCCGTACTTGTCGACCGCCAGGTACGTAACCGTCGCCTTGCCGGCCCGCTCGAGCGCGCGGCAACTATCGAGTATCGCCTTATGCTCGGTGACGCAGGTGATGATGTGGTTGCCCTTGTCCTTGTAGAACTCGAGCACACCCTTGACCGCGAGGTTATCCGACTCGGTCGCGCCGCTGGTGAAAATTATCTCCTTGGCCTTGCCGCCGATCAGCGCGGCAATCTGGTTGCGGGCGCGCACGACACCTTCCTCGGCTTCCCAGCCGAAGCTGTGATTACGGCTCGCGGCGTTCCCGAACTTCTCGGTGAAATACGGTAGCATCACGTCGAGCACGCGCGGGTCCGTACGCGTGGTCGCGTGATTATCCATGTAAATCGGCGTCTTCAGCATCGCGTCCTCTCAGCCCACCAAACTCCTACAATCGGTCACAGATTAGTGGACCTCTAGAGTCAAGTATAGTCATGAACAGAAAGCAGTCAAACGAATGCTGTAGCTTACGATATATTAGAAAGAAATTCTGGACCCGATTGGTCTGCTAAACGAATTTGGCTGGGTTGTCAAGGTTAATTCGAGACCCGACCGATTGGTCAGAGAAGGGCTGCTCCGCCTTCAGTAGAACGCCGACAATCACTTCACGATTTGCAATTTATATGTGACTGACTGACCGTCGGGGCTGAGGGCCCCCGTCGCGACCGCCTGGACCGAATTGAGCCACGCGTACTTGCCCTTGGTCGAGGCCGAGAAGAGCGGCGCCGTCTGGAGCGCCTGCGGCAGTCCATTCGGCCCGAGCTGCGCACGCCCGCTGTAGGTCATGTAGATGTTCTCGCCATCACTCGTCTTGAGCGCCACCCGCACATCGACCACGCCGACGCCGTCGGGACGCAGCAGGAACCAGTCGCCGCCGCTGTTCAGCACCTCTCCGCTGATGCGCGGGCCTTCAAACTTGCCTGCCGCGACGTTGACGATTACGCGCGTGCCGTCCGGCGCGTCCGGGATAACGATCGGGGGCGCCAGCGTGAGCGTAATCTCAAATAGAGGTTCGAGTTCCATTGGGTCTTAGTCCTTTGAGTGGGTCGGCGTTGTCAACGTTCAGCCCTTCGGCAATCCCAGCGTTCGCTCGCCAATGATATTGCGCTGAATCTCGCTTGTGCCGCCGGCAATCGTATATTGCCGCGAGCTGAGCACCCGATTCAGCCATCGCGGCGCGTCCGGCACAACTTCCGTCGCCTCGCCGAGCAGACCGTAGCCGCCCAGCAGCTCCGTCGAGAAGCGTGCGATCCTGATGCCGAGCTCCGAGCCGAACAACTTAAGCATCGAGCCTTCCGGTCCCGGCGGGAGCCCCCTGAGCTGGCGCGTAAACGATCGTAGCCGCGCGTACTTGGCAGCCTCATTCTCAATCGCGAACTGCGCGAGATTCTGCCGCACCCACTCTTTCTCCCACGCCGGCTTGCCATCGATGTCGACCAGCTTCGCCAACTCCACGAGGCGCTTTATCTGCGAGCCGTGACCACCGCCTCCCGCGAAGCTCCGCTCGAAGCTGAGCGTGGTCATCGCGACTTTCCAGCCGTCGTTGATCTGCCCGACCAGGTTGTCGCGCGGCACCTGCACGTTGTCGAAGAAGACCTCGTTGAAGTGCGCGTGCCCGTTCATCGTGATCAACGGGCGCACGCTGACCCCCGGGCTTTTCATGTCGAGCAGCAGGTAGCTGATCCCGCGATGCTTCGGCGCGTCGGGGTCGGTGCGCGCCAGCATGAACATCCAGTCGGCGTACTGCGCGCCCGAGGTCCACACCTTCTGCCCGTTGACCTCGAAGTAGTCGCCCTTGTCAACAGCGCGCGTCGAGATACCCGCGAGGTCGGAGCCCGCGCCCGGCTCGGAATAGCCCTGGCACCAGATGTCATCAGCCGCGAGGATGCGCTTGAGGAAGCGTTCCTTCTGCCCCGCGGTGCCCCACTGCATCAGCGTCGGGCCGCATAGCCCGAGGCCGAAGTATCCCGGCAGCACGGGCGCGCGCGCGTTGCTGTATTCCTCGTCCCAGATGTACTGCTCGATCAGGCTCGCGTCGCGGCCGCCGTACTGCCTGGGCCACGGGAATCCGCCGTAGCCTGCGCGATAGAGCTTCGCCTGCCACGCGCGGCGCTTCTCGAAGATCTCGCGATTCGGTGCGATCCGCTCGTCGTACGCGTCATCGACGCAAAGCTCCGGCGGCAGTTTTTCCGCGAGCCACTTTCTGACTTCGGCGCGAAACGCTTCCTGCTCGGGCGAGAATTCAAAATCCATCGAATACTCAGTTGAGCCCGAACGCGCGCACGGCGTTGTCCCAGAGAATCTTGCGCTTGCTCTCGGCCGCGATCGGCTGCTTGATAATCGCCTCGATTCCCCACGGGAACGTCCCATCCGGATGCGGATAATCCGTGTCCCAGAGGAAGTTGTCGTCGCCGATGATATCTATCGCCGCCTTCATCGTCGGCTCGTCGCCGCGAAACGCGATAAAGAAATTGTTCTTGAAATATTCCGTCGGCCGCTTCTTCAGGTATTCGTGCTCGGCGTTGCCGCTGTAGTTCCAGTGCTGTTCCATCCGCTGCAGCCAGTACGGAACCCATCCGCCATCGGCCTCGACCTGCACCACGCGGAGCTTCGGGAAGCGCTCGATCACGCCGTACCAGATCAGTCCCGCCATCGCGGCCATCGCCTCGAACGGATGCGACAGGATATGCCCGGTCACGTGCGTGTCCATCCGGTCGCCGAATGAATCGACCGACGCCGATGCGGAATCGTGCGTCGAAATTGGCTTGCCGAGCTTCTCGACCTCGGCCCAGAGCGGAAGGTAATCCTCGTGGAAGATCGTGCGGCCGCGCACGGGATTCGGGCGCACGTAGAAACTCACCGCGCCGTTCTTCGCTGATCGATGAGCCTCCTTGATCGCCTCGTCAACGTCCTGCACCGGCAGGATGGCGGCCCACTTGATCCGGTCCGTGTTCTTCGAGGTGAAGTCAGCGCTCCAGTCGTTGTAGGCGCGGCAACACGCCGCCAGCAGCTTCGCGTCCCTGAACTCGCGCCCGAGCATCTGGCCCGCCGCCGTGGGATACACGACCTGCACGTCAACGCCCTGCTCGTCCATGTCCCAGATGCGGCTCTCGGCGCTGAATCCCGTCTTCGCCGCGCGCTCGAAGCGCTTCATCGCCTTGCGGACCGATTCCAGGAACGCGGGCGCCGCCATCGGATACTTGCCCTTCTCGCGCGTGAAAGGTTCGCCCTCGACCAGGAAGGTTCGGCGTCCCGACTCAGCGGCCTTGCCCATCCTCGGCGCTTCCGACTTGTACTTTTCGTCGATGTACTTCTCGAATACGTAGTCGGGTTCCATCAAGTGGGTATCGACGTCGACAATTTTGAATCCGTCTTTCATGACTGGCTCTCCTGAAATAGATAAGCCGTTTTTGGTTGCTAGCGATTCTGTAGTTACTAGCTATTTGGAATGACTAATGCCTTCACGCCGCCGCGCGCGCGCAACAGCTCGAACGCCTCGATTCCATGCGTGATATCAAATCGATGCGTCACCATCGGCATGAGATCGACGGCGCCGCTCGCGACCAGCGCGATCGCGCGCCGCCAAGTCTCCGGCATTCGCACGCGGGAGTTGATGATCGACACGCCGTGGAAAAAGAGCGCGCGGAGTTCAGTGGACGAGAGGTCGCGCGCCGGCCATCCGATTTCGAGGAGCTGGCCGCCGCGATGCAGCAATTCGCGCGGCGAATCGATCATGCCGCACGCATCGAAGACCGCGTCGGCGCCGCCTTCGGGTATCAGCGCGCGCACCTGCTCGATCCAGTTGCGATCGCTCGCGCAGACCGTCTTGAAGCCCATCTCGCGCGCGAGCGCGAGACGATCCTTATCGACCTCGAGGCCCGTCACGACGATCGAAGTCACGCCGAGCGCGCGAAGCGACAGTGCGACGCTGAGGCCGATCGGACCGGGTCCTTCGACGACGGCGCTGTCGCCGGCCCTGAGCGACGATTGCTCGACCGCGTGAAGCCCGGTGCCGAATGGCTCGAGCAGCGCGGCGACCTCCATATTCATATCTTTCGGCACGCGATGCGCGTTGCCGACCGGCGCGATCGCGTACTCGGCGAACGCGCCCGAGAGATGCGTCGGCGACGAGCACAAATTGAAGCGCCCGGCGCGGCACGGCCCGCAGTTGCCGCAGTGGCCGAACGGATCGAGCGCGACGCGGTCTCCTAGCTTGAAGCCCGTGACACGCGCGCCAACGGCGACCACGTCACCCGCCGGTTCGTGGCCCATTACGAACGGCATCTGCCCCGCCATCCGGTCGGCGCCAAGCTCCCATTCATATAGATGAAGGTCGGAG